>JAHZJL010000013.1 GCA_022600935.1 Gammaproteobacteria bacterium | reverse complement strand
CGACGCGTTTGTCCGCCTTTTTCATTGGCATATCGTTGAATAACCCTTGATCCAGTTAACTTTGCAACAAAGTAATAATTCTCAACGTACCCGATTTATCATTAAGTTTCGAGTCACACACATCAATGTATGATTGCATGGAATCACAACGAAATAAAAAAAGGAGAAAATTGTGAACAACAGTCAATCATATAAACTACACACCAGATTAATCACACTGTTTCTGTTACTGATAATTTCTGGTACAGTGTTCGGGGCTGAAACCGGAATTGCAGCATATTACAGCGACGTGTTTCAGGGCCGCAAAACTGCAAGCGGAAAACCGTATGATAAAAATGCTTTGACAGCAGCGCATAATACACATTCATTTGGTACCCGCTTGAAAGTGACTAATCTCAACAACAATAAAACTGTTATTGTCAAAGTCACCGATCGAGGTCCGCATAGCCGCGGCAGAATCATTGACTTGTCTAGACGCGCTGCTAAAGAGCTGGGTTTTATTAAACAGGGATTAACCGAAGTTAAACTTGAAGTTATCAATTAATTGATGAAACCGGGCAATGTGATGATCGCCAGAGTTTCATAACAGTTTAATCTGCTCTTGCTTGAGCCAACAGCAATCAATTGTGTTGAATGTGTTCAAGCAGGAATTTATTATCAATCAAGGAGTAATCAATGAACAAAATGCAATTTTATTTTGCTGCTCTGTTAACTGTCTGGTTTTCAGTGGCATTGGCGCACGGTCCTTCGCGCGTTAAGGTTGAAGAAAGCATTGAAATCAATGCCAGTGCCGACAAGGTCTGGGATTTGATCAAGGATTACGATAAATTGCATACCTGGCTTCCTTCTGTTGAAAGTTCCGAAACACAAGGTGGTAATGATAAAGGGGCAACCCGAGTGTTGACACTGAAAGGCGGCGGCACTATTACCGAGGAACTGAAATCCTATAAAGCAGGTAAAAAATCAATGAAGTACAGAATTACAGAGATGAGCACTGCGAAGACTGTTCATCATGAGTTGTCGGGTGAAGATGTTGATGTGCCTGTATTACCGGTTAACAACTATTCAGCCACAATAACTGTCAAAGACAAGGGTGGCCAGGCCGAAGTGATCTGGAAAGCCGCTTTCTATCGGGCGTTCCTGAATAACGAGCCGCCACCGGAAATGAACGAAGACGCCGGAATTGCCGCTGTCTCTGGAGTGTTTAAGTCCGGTCTGGAAAATCTTAAATCCATGGCGGAATAAGACTCATTTGAACATACAGGTTTTACAACGGGCATGTCATGCATTGAAACTGGGAAGCGCCTGGATGTTGCTATTGTGCAGCGTTCACACAGTTGGCGCTTCCCCGTTTGCATTTATTACCAATCAACTGGATGATAATGTTGCAGTGATTGATACTGCAACGCTTGAAGTCATCAAATACATCCCTGTAGGCTCCAGACCAGCAGGTGTTGCAGTCACTGCCGATGGCGGCAGAGTGTTTGTCAGCAACCCGGAAAGTCGCTCTGTAAGTGTGCTCAATGCCAGAACACTTAACCCTGTTCTGACCCGCAAAATCGGCGACAGCCCGGTGGGGATCGCTGTTGATCCGGCTGGCAAACGTGTGTTCGTCGCTGACTGGTATCAAAATGTGGTCAGAGTGCTGGATGCCGTATCATTGCGTGTGATTAAACGCATACCGGTAGGTAAGGCTCCAGCAGGGCTGGTGGTATCTAAAAACGGAAAACGTGTGTATGTGTCAAACCGTGACGATAACAACGTATCCCTGATCAACGCCAGAACCTTGAAAGTGGTCAACACAGCTATTGTGGGTGAGCACCCGTTTGGAATTACCATCAATGATGCCGGTACCCGCTTATACACGGCCAATGTCTTGAGTAACGATGTCACAGTTCTGGATGCGGTCAGTTTAAAACACACAGCGACTATCGAAGTTGGTCAATTACCCTATGTTGTAGCATTAACTGATCAGCAGCAATTGTTGGTGACCAATCAGGATGATGATACAGTGTCGATAGTGAATACCGAAACCAATACAGTTACCAATACTGTTGAAGTCGGTGAACATCCGGAAGGGCTGGCAATTCATCCGAATCAAGCGATTGCATATGTCGCTAACTGGATGAGTGGAACGGTGTCTGTGCTGGATCTGTATACACTGAATATCGTCAAAACCATAAAAACAGGACAGGGCAGTCGAGCATTCGGACAATTCATCGTAAATCCATGACAGCAAAAAAGACTCGTAAAAAAAATTGTTAATGCTATGATATGCCGCAAATATCTAGTGAACTTCACGGTGCGCAGATAGTGGTTGAATGTCGATCAAAGTTATCTCGGTAAATTTCAGAGTAGTGAATCGATCAGTTTCAGTGAAGAATTTAATATCTTAATATAAGGTTGGGTTATGGCAGAAACAGTTGATGAATTGACAGTCAGTTATCAGGATGGCGATATAGAAACCGTTAAAGAACTGGACAAACATGTTTTAAGCAAAGGCGCCTGGTCGACTATTGCTTACAAATACCAGGACTGGGACAACCGCAAACAGGATTATGGGCCGATAAAATTTACTGTTCGCCGTTATCAAAAGCGCAACGGTGAGTATCAGCAAAAATCCAAATTCAATATCTCCAGTGTGGATCAGGCCAAAGGGTTAATTGAAATTTTGCAGAAGTGGATCGATGAATAAACTATATCTGTTTGTAATGACCGTATTGTCCTGCGCAATGGTGCTGGTTTCGTGCGCGGAACAGAAACGCGATGCGTCACTGGAAGATCAGTTGACAATGTATGAAAAAGCGATCCGCTGGGCTGACTTTGACAAGGCATCCAATTACATGAAGGATCAGGATGCGTTTGATCTATCCAGGTTTGACGGTATCAAGGTCACTTCTTATGAGCCTCTGGGACGTGATGTTTCTGAAGATGGTATGACTGTCGAGGAAAATGTCAGAATCAGCTATATATTCGAAAATGAGCAAATCGAACGGACTTTGGTCGATCATCAGGTCTGGGAATACGATGAAGAGGAAAACCGCTGGCAGTTGGTGACCTCATTACCGGGCTTTATGGAGACCAGTCAATAAGCAGATGATCATTAAGGTCATCACTGGCGGTTTTCTCGCATTGCGCATAACTGCGGATTGATACGCCAGCCTCGTGAATAGTATCATGGCGGCCACTGATCAGATAATGCCAGTCTGCCAGTGGCTCTCCTGTTGCAAGTCGCTTATATGCACAAGTGGTTGGCAGCCAGGGCAGACATTCATCGAAATGTTTTCTTAAATCCAGACAATCCGGGACAAGACGTGAACGTTCGCTGTAATGATTGCAGCGACAAGTGTCCATATCAAAATACTGGCAATGCAGGTTGGTGAATGCAACCTCCCCACTGTCCTCATCTTCCAGTTTAATCAGGCAGCATTTGCCACAGCCATCGCACAACGCTTCCCACTCGCTGTCCGAGAGCTCAAACAAGGGCTTGTTTTCCCAGAATCGGTCAGTCATATAACACTCAGTATTGCCAGAAAACTTCCGGTCATCATTAATAGAAACAGACAGATCAGCGATAACACAGCCAGTATTAAATAAATCGGGTTAATGAGTGGCCCGATACTGAAATAATCACCGACCAGCTCGCTACCTGAATTTAACAGGGTTCGCAATTGAAACAGTTTTCTGGTTTGGCCGATAATATTTAAAAAACCGCGTTTTCCTGATTTCAACGTCTGAAAACTTTCACCGGCACTTTCTGAAACATCGTCAGCCAGCTCTTTCATGTTCTCAGGTAATTGTTTGACATTCTCAAGCGCGAACCAGATTCGCAACAATATCAGCCAGGGTAAAGCGCAGATTGCAACCAGACTGGCTGAGATAACCAATGAGAAATTTTGCAGATAATGCAGATAAACAAAAATCCACATAATAATCACCAGGCTGGCCAGCAGTAATACCCCTAATCGATCAGCAAGCTCGTCAACAATAGGCAATACCCGTGTTAACAAAGAGTTTAATTGTGATCTTGAGGCTGTTTTAGGGTTGTCAGTTGATTGATTCATGCGGATTAAAATTATAGTGATGGTGATTCACACGCCAGTAAATTTGTGCTGAGTATATAACAAGTCATGATTATCGAATACCGAACCCCCTGAAACAATGGTGTCAGGGTCTGTTTTCTGCCAATATACAGCGAATGACTCCATAATCATATTGTCCTTCCAGAGCCTCGAAAACCGGTTTGATTCTGTTTTTGTCCTCATCGTCCAGCGACAGATAAGTATTGATGATGGTCTGATATTGATGATTATCCAGGCCGGTCACTGATTTGGCATCGAGTAACCCGGCTTCAACCGCAGATGCCAGATGCGTGTAAATCGTCGTTTTCTTTAATTCACGCTGGTTGGCAATGGAATCGATATCCGGGTTTTGCTGATATAACAACAAGGTTTGATTAACTGTGTCGCTGAAGTCGTTGTTCAACAATTCCGGTAAGGGAAAGCTGTTGATGATACCCAGAAATTCAGTCCCGTAATTCTTCAGTTTCTGATGTCCGACACCGTTTATTGTCAATAATTCATCACCTGTTTGCGGTCGTTTATTAATCATTTCCAGCAATGCCGCATCGTGAAAAATGACGTAAGGTGGTACACCGGACTGGTCAGCGAGCCGTTTGCGACAAGCGCGCAATGCATCCCATAACTCTTGATCCTGGGGTCTGACTGAAAGCTTTTGACTGGCAGACGAGCTGGTTGTTTTGGTTTTTTCAGGTTTGCGTTGTTTGCGAAGTTCAAAGCGCTGTTCGTTGCGCAACAATGGTCTGCTTTTTTCGGTCAGCTGCAAGACTCCGTGTTGCTCCATATTGACCAGTAAATAATTGGCGGTAATCAGTTGACGGAAAATACTGCGCCATTCAGCTACGCTATACCCTGTTCCTATTCCGAATGTACTGAGTTGATGATGACGGTTACGTTCAATTCTAGAGTCGGATTTGCCGAGCAACACATTAACAATGTAATTCACTCCGAAATGCTGGTCACAGCGATAAACGCAGGATAAGGCCATGCGTGCCGGCTCGGTAGCATCCCAGGTTTCTGGCGGGTTAATGCAGTTGTCACAATTCCCGCAATTGGCTTTTGCGTGATCATCAAAATATTTCAGCAAGGTCTGACGACGACATTGTGTGGTTTCTGACAGACTTAACATGGCATCCAGTTTTGCGTATTCAATGCGTTTCTTCAGATCACTTGCATCTGATTGATCAATGAACTGGCGCAGCGTAATCACATCTTGTAAGTTGTAAGCCATCCAGGCATTGGCCGGTAAACCGTCTCGCCCGGCGCGACCGGTTTCCTGGTAATAGGCTTCTACACTTTTTGGCAGGCTCAGATGCGCAACAAACCGCACATCCGGTTTGTCAATCCCCCTGCCGAAAGCAATTGTAGCAACCATAATGATATTGTCTTCTCGTAAAAAACGTTGTTGGTTGGCTTGTCGGATTTCGGCGTTGAGACCGGCATGGTAAGGCAGGGCAGACCGACCTTTTTCAGTCAACCACCGGGCTGTGTCCTCAGCTTTGTTGCGAGACAGACAATACACGATACCAGAGTCTGCTGGATGTTCATTGACCAGAAAATTCCACAATTGCTGGCGTGAATTGCCGTCATCCTGAATACTGTAACGAATATTGGGTCGATCGAATCCGGTGATATACACATCAGCAGATTGCAGCTCGAGCTGCTCAATAATTTCCTCACGGGTCTGTTTATCGGCAGTCGCTGTCAGTGCAATACGCGATATATCAGGGAACCGCGTGTGGAGTACACTCAGTTGCTGATATTCGGGGCGAAAATCATGTCCCCATTGAGAAACACAATGCGCTTCATCGATAGCGAATAACGCGATTTTGCTTTGCGATAACAATTCCAGGGTGCGCTCGCCAAGCAGACGTTCCGGAGCAATGTATAACAAATCGAGCTGATTGGATAACAGGGCTTGCTCGATGTCAAAGGCTTCCCGGCCAGACAAGGTCGAATTCAGATACGCCGCACGTATACCCAGCGCTTTGAGGGTATCCACCTGGTCCTGCATTAAGGCGATCAGTGGGGAAATGACGATGCCAATACCATCTTTAACCAGAGCCGGAATTTGATAACACAGCGACTTGCCGCCGCCGGTCGGCATTAAAACCAGAGCGTCGTGGTTGTCCAGCAGGGATTGAATGATCTCGGCTTGTGAGTGTCTGAATGATGTGTATCCAAATACCTCGTCTAGAATTTTAAGCGCTTGTTGCATCAGATGGTCAATTAAACAATCTCACGTATAGACAGTTGTCTTTGAAGACCCCGAGGCATGGTGTCAATCGGTCAGACTGCCTGAACAGAATTATAGACATAGCCTGGACAATTATGCCAATGAATCAGGTATCTTGCTGAAGGATGATTTCCAGGCTTCTGCTTCGATGAATATCCGTTTGACCAATGGAAATGTCGTCTTGATCTGGTGGTCAAGGTTGCTGACTACAGTCTCGATTTGATCTGACGACAAGTTATCGGCAAAATCAATACTGATATTGGCCAGAATATATTCCGGGCCCACATGCATGGTCAGGACTTCATTGACGTGGTTGACAACATCCATCTCATCCAGGATTTTGTTGATGCCGTCGACAATTTCAGGATTGGCGCTTTCACCAATCAGCAATCCCTTGGTTTCAAAAGCCAGCAGAATCGCTGTGATTCCAAGCAGAATTCCGATAATCACAGAGGCAATGCCGTCATATGTCGGGTCCTCAGTAACAACGGCAAAGGTAATTCCGATCAATGCAATGACCAACCCCAGTAAAGCCGCAATATCTTCAAACAAGACAACAAACATGGTTGGATCCTTGCCACGCTTGATGGCCTGGAAGATACCATGTTCACCTTTGACTTTCATAAACTCGGTAAACGCGACGTAACACGAACCACCTTCAAAAATAATGGCCAGGAACAAAACGATGTAATTGACGAACACGTTTTCCATCGGTTCAGGATTATAGATATGAATAATCCCTTCATAAAACGACACGCCGGCACCAAGGGCGAACAGCAGAATCGCGACCACAAAACTCCAGAAATAGATTTCCTTGCCATGCCCGAATGGGAAACGCGGATTGGCTGGCTTTTTTGACTGACGCATCCCCCACAACAGCAGAACCTGGTTGCCGGTATCGACTGTAGAATGGATGCCTTCGGAGAGCATTGCGGAACTTCTGGTATACCATGCAGCGATAAATTTGGTTATCGCAATGAACAGATTGCCAAACAAAGCAGCGAGTATAACTTTAGTGGAAGAATGCGCCATAAGAGGTATCCTTATTCGAAAGATTGACGAAAATGAATCTTCAATGCCTAACCCTGGTTACGCCCAGGTTGTTTCAGCAAAGCAGTTTTCCAGGGCATCATCGCCAGAATAAAACCGCTGATCAAGGTCAGCAGAACCCACAGAATGCCTATTAACCCCAGTTCTGCGCGTGTATAACCGCCGTAAGGTTCAGCGAACTCGTTGAACAGATCATAGCCGAGGATAATGAACAGAGCAGCAGGAGCGACAAAACGAACCATGATGTTCCAGTCTTTGCCCAGCTTGATGGATGAAATTTTATTGATATGCGCTTGCAGCTGATCGAGGTTGAAAATCCAGGCAACCAATATACATTCAAGAAAGCCGATTGTGACCAGGCCGTAATGCGTGATGTAATGATCAACGATATCCAGCCAGTGTAAACCGGCATTTGTGGCAAAAATCAATGAGCCGAGAAACCCAAAACTGCACAACACAAACACCATGCGTTGCCGGTTGAGGCCGAATTTATCTGAGATGGCCGCTGTAAATGCCTCGATGATTGAAACTGCTGAGGATAATCCTGCAATCACCAGACAAAAGAAAAAGATCACCCCGAAGTAATTCCCGGCCGGGAACAGATTGAGCGCTTTAGGATACACCACAAATGCCAGTCCGATACTCTGAGTCACAACATCGGCTATCGCCTTGCCTTCAGATTCAGCCATAAACCCGAGGATTGCAAACACCCCGAATCCGGCCAGAATCGAATAACCACTGTTGAGTGCCACAGTCACCAGCGCAGCATGCGTCAGATTGGTTTCTTCAGGTAAATAACTGGCATAGGCAATCATGATTCCAAAACCCAGGCTCAAGGTAAAGAAAATCTGGCTATAGGCATCGATCCACACTTGAGGGTTGGTCATTTTGGAGAAATCAGGGTCTATATATGCCATGATGCCTGTCATGGCGCCATCGAGGCGGGTCGCCCATACTACCAGGATAATTGTCAATACCAGCAACAATGGCATTAAAACCTTGTTGGCCAGTTCAATGCCGTGCTGCACACCGCGAGACACGATCAGCCAGCACAGGCACCAGACCACTGCCAGGCCGATCAGAATTGGTGTTTGCAACGATTGGAGGTCAACCGGTGAATCACTGACTTTCAGGAATTGCTTGAAGAAAAAATGATCCGGATCATTACCCCAGCCAAGATCAAATGACAACACAAGATAATTGGCGCACCAGGAAATGATAGTGCTGTAATACAACATGATGCCGAACATGACAATCATCACTGTCCACCAGCCCAGCCATTCCCAGTCTCTGGATATTTTGGCAAACACCAGTGGTGCGGAACCTTCGCGCTCATGGCCTGCGCCAAATTCGAGAATCAATAGTGGAATGCCGATAGTCAGCAAGGCGATACAATAGGGCAACAGGAATGCACCACCACCATGGGTGTAGGCAAGATAACTGAAGCGCCAGATATTGCCAAGACCGACAGCAGAGCCGACTGCGGCCAATAAAAACCCCAATTCAGTATTCCAGCGTTGTCTTTTCATGAGACACATCCTGATTATTAGTTATTGGTATGGTTGGGAATCTTAAACCCTATCAAGGATTAATTCCAATACCATTTTGCTGCCAAAATAAGCCAGTAATAAAACGGTAAAACCAGTCAGTGTCCAGCGAATCGCAATGCGCCCACGCCACCCATAAAATAATTTGCCAAACAACAGCAATCCGAATATCAACCATGCGCTGATCGACAAGACAGTTTTATGAACCAGGTGCTGGACAAACAAGTCATGTACGAAAACCAGCCCGGTCATCAGGGAAATAGTCAGTAACAGAAACCCGGCGCCTAATATTTCAAACAGAAATTGCTCCATAACTTGCAGCGGAGGCAGGGAGCGCATGAAACGGTTGGGTTGGTGACGGCGTAACTGATGTTCCTGCAGGGCCACCAGAACAGCTTGAGCTGCGCCAATACTGAGAATGCTGAAAGCCAGAATGGAAGTCAGGATATGGATTTGCATGCCTAACGGAAAATTTTTCACAATATGTGATTGATCCGGGATCATCACAACCAGAATCAGGGAAAGCGCGGCAAGCGGAAAAATCAGCAAACAGATTTTATCGACCGGTTTGGTGAATGCTGACAGAATTAATACCGCAACGACCACAGATAACACCATGGAGACTGTCAGGTAAAATCCGAAATCAATGCCTGATCCGGTGAATATAAATCGGGACAATGTCAATCCCTGAATGATTAGTGCCAGACACGCCGGAATCAGGTATTGACGTGGCTGATAGTCCACTACGGGAAACGTTTGCAGTGACGATGTGCGCTTGATCAGGATCATGCTGCCGATATATAAAGCAACAGAAATCACAGTCAAAATCGTTTGATTGAACATGATGATGCTAAATTGCCTCGATGTTCCTGACGCCCAGAGTTTCAAACAAGCCGGTTACAGTTTGAGCATTATTATCCCAGGTATAACCACCGTCAATAATGGTTTGTTCAGCTTGCTGCCCCAGTGTAGATCGAAGCTGTGGATTGCTGCACAGCGTTTCAACCGCCGCCGGGAAGGAGGTGTCCATGTCGTTTGTATCGAACAGCAAGGCATTGGATTCATGGGTCAGGACTTCACGGATATTGGCTGTGTCCGGTGCGACAATAGCCCGGCCCAATGCCAGATATTCAAACAATTTCAAAGGCGAAGCATAAGCTACCACATCGGGTTGCAGGGCAATATCAAATGCTGCAACATAATCAGCAACCCTGTCCCTGGCAACGATCCCTGTTATTGTAACCTGACTGGAGACTCCAAGCGATTGCGCATGTTGTTCCAGTGATTCCCGTGCCGGGCCGTCACCCACAAGCAACAGGTGACGCTGTGGCCCGTCATGTGGTTGTGCCAGTAAATCAATCACCCGATCCAGGCGGTGCCATTCACGCACAAAGCCGGTAAACCCAAGCACCAGTTTGTTGTCCAGGTCGAGCCGCGCCTTGGCCTGATCGATATCAGGCACATTACTGAATCGTTGCAGATTGATACCGTTAGGAATAACAGTCATTCGCTCTGCATTCACGCCTGTCGCGGCAATCTGAGCGGCCAAAACCTGAGTCACCGGCACAATATGATCGGCGTTACGCCAGGTGTAATGCTCACTCCACCGAGCCAGAAAAGGAATGGCAATGCCGTCAAATTTGCTGCGTTCGGCAAACAAGGGGGCATTGATTTCCAGTATCATAGGTAGATTGAACTGACGCTTGATCCAGATACCCGCCGGCATGTACAAATTATAACGTTCATACAGGCAATCAGGTTGATGTTCCTTCACAGCTTTGCGGAGTTTGATATAGGCGACAATTGAGTAACACAACTCCAGGAGTTCATATGCAAACCCTGGTATAAATCGTTTCAACCAGGCAACCATGCCGCCATCTGAGCCGAATTCACTGCTGTCAACAACTTTGGGTCCGACAAATACAATATCGTGACCCATACGTTTCAAAGTCAGAGTCAGTTCCTCAACATGGACATACTGCCCGTCCTTGGAAGCAATACGATGATGGTAAAGTATTTTCATGGAGTGCTGGTCATAGAATTATTGTTGTTAGAAATGAATAAATGACCCGGGGTTTTCGATCAAAACCAGTCTGCAGCAAAGAGCTCTATTCCAGGGGCAGTATTATTAACAGTGTTGAATTAAACTCTGCGGATTATACCATTGTGACAGTGTAACGTCTGTACGGTTTAGTGTTGTCACATTTATACTGATGACAGGCTAAATTTGTACGAACAAATTTAAAATGTGTGAGCAAGACCGAATGGGATTTTCTT
>JAHZJL010000136.1 GCA_022600935.1 Gammaproteobacteria bacterium | reverse complement strand
GTCGAATGCCATCAATTGTATGACACTTAGCGTCTGGGTATGGATTCCCACGCTGGAGCATGGGAACCAGAGAATATCAATTACACAGTTCAACTGATCTACATAACAACAAACCCTGACTTGCTTCAGTCGTTGCGCTTGTTATTACGTTTCTAATCATAGTGATCGTTCTCGTTTAACCTGTAGTTAACCGTTACATACTCCCGTCAAATGCCATCCAGGCGCACAATCGATCTCAACTTCAATTGTGCGGTGAGTTCACTATGTCTTTACCTTTGCAACAAGTCATACAGCATCTACAAACATTGCGTGCAAAACTGGATCAACTGGAATCAGCAGGCGATTGGCAAGACGTTATTGAACAACGTCGGGAAATTGCTGAGCAATACGCCAATGTGGATGCTTCTGTTATGGTCATGCCTGCTGACGTCATTCGCAGGCGTTCAGTTGCGTTTTATAAAGCGCTTAAAGGTGAGTGGTTTTATCAAGCTGACGCTGCTGAAACGCGCAATCGCCTTCTCTATATTCATGGCTGTGGTGGAGCGCATGGCGGATTAGCGCCGCGTCTCAGTTTTGCAGCCAAAATTGCCAAAGCCACCGGTATTGCAGTGCTCGCGGTTGATTACCGGCTGTTGCCACAATCTCCTTATTTGGCAACCCAGGCTGATTGCCTGGCGGCATATGCATGGATGCTGGCGCATGGTCCTGACGACACTGGCAGCGCATTACATACTTATGTGCTTGGTGAAGCGGAAGGTGGAACCCTGGCGTTATCGACCTTGCTAAATATTAAACAACGCGATCTTAAACCCCCCGATGCGGTTGTTGCTTTATCGCCGCTGACTGATTGGACTGGCGCCAGCAAGAGCTGGACAACGCTGGAAGGTGTTGACCCTTTCTTATCCCGTCAATTTTTTGCAGATCATTGGTCACATTTTCTCAACGATATTGTTGAACCTGACAATCCGATGGCATCGCCGCTTTATAGTGATCTTGAAGGGTTGCCACCAATATTGTTGCAAGTGGGCGAGCGAGAAATTTTACTTGATGATTCGAAAAGATTCGCTGAGAAAGTCACTGCTGCAAATGGGCAAGTAAAGCTGGAAGTGTTTCCCGGCATGCCTCATGCCTTCCAATTGTTCAGTCCGTTTCTGGATGAGTCCACATCCGCAATAAAACAGATTGTTGACTTTATCCATGCATCAATTACCCCGCCTATGAGCGGCGAAGTGATTTACATGCATCCCAAAAATTTAATGTGTTAGGAGATGAGGTGATGAGCTGTCAAAAAATTGTGATTGTTATCTGGATCTTGCTAATACCAATCATCGTTGCTGCTACACCTCGTAGTGTAACGATCGGTTTAGTGAGTGATGGGCCGGATCAGCGTCAGCTGTTACCTGTGAACATTTTACAACACGAAGTGAAAACGCTGTTGACCGGAGAATTCAATCCACGCTTTCCGAAACAAAAACAGCTTGACGGTAATTGGTCAATCCCGGGGATTCAATCAGCGTTAAAACGCCAATTGAATGATTCTGAAATAGATATCGTTGTGACCATGGGTTGGATCAGTTCAAATGAAGCAGCCAAAATTAAACATCCTGAAAAGCCGATCATTGCTGCGTTCGGTGGTGATCCTGCTCTGCAGGGCTTTCCTTTCAAAGATGGCGTTAGCGGGCGTCCCAATTTTGTCTATTTATACGATTTCAAAACCATTCAGCAAAACCTGACAGCATTTCATCAGCTCAATGATTTCGATGAATTATCGATTTTGATTGACCCATTATGGCTTGATTCAATACCAGATCTTGAGAACAAAGTGAGTGGCTGGTTAAGTCAACAAAAGCTGGATTTGAGTATTTCACTGATTCCTGCTGTTGGCGAAGCGAAAGACATCGTCAATCAATTACCCAATCAACCTGTTTATCTCACTCCGCTATTACGTCTGAATGAAAACAGTATGAAACAACTCGCGCAAGGTTTAATAAAAAAAGGCTTGCCCAGTTTTTCTGAAATTGGTCGAGCTGATGTGCAGTTGGGCATACTTGGTGGGCAATCAGGTGGAGCTGATGATGAGGTACGACGAGCGCGGCGTATCGCTAACATCATACTACGTTTGATGAGTGGCGCCAGTGCAGCTGAAATAGGCATTGGTTATAACGAACTCGGACGTTTGATCATCAATATGCAGACTGCCAAATCAATTGGTCTGGATATCGGATGGAACATTCTGGATGATGCGGAATTACTGCATGACAGCGCTACGACCAGTAATGGAAAGCCTTTAAGTCTTATTGAGTCAATGGAATTGGCCTTGCAAAATAATCTCGATTTGCAGTCTATCAATGTTAACAGTGTGATTGCGCTGGAAGAAATCGGACTATCAAGATCCACTTTACTACCACAACTGGGTATTAACACTGGGTATCAACAAATCGACCGGGATCGCGCCAGCCGGACTGATCTCGCACAAGGAAACGCGACAGCTGGTATTGAGCTGTCACAGAACATCTATTCAGACCGAACCTGGGCTGACTATCGCATCAGTCAATACAATAAAACTGCGATTGATTATCAGATTCAGGCACAAGCGCTGGACACCATGCAACTTGCCGCATCCAGCTATCTCGCTCTGTTGCAGGCGCAAGCACAGGAAGCAGTCCAGCGCTCGAATCTAGAATTAAGCCGTGAACATCGTCATCTGGCAAAAATGCGTGAACGGGTTGGGACTGCCGGTCACGGTGAAGTTTTGCGCTGGAATAGTCAAATTGCTACAAACAAGCAAAATTTATTGGCTTTTCAATCGCAACGGTTACGCGCCACGACTGCTCTAAACCGGATTTTGAATCGGCCAGTGATCGAAGCGGTCGATACCAGTCAGCCACAGATCAAGCCTGTACTGGAATTCATGAACAGTACAAAAATGCTGCAATACATCGAGACACCCAAAGCCTGGCAAAGTTTTCAAGACTATTATCTCCAAAAAGCAGTTGATAACGCACCAGAACTTGGATTCTTTCAACCTCGATTAGCGGCTCAGGAGCGTGAAATTCTTTCCAACAAGCGTTCCTATTATATCCCTGATATTCAGTTAAATGCCCGTTATGCACGAGATTTGCATCGCAATGGAGCTGGTTCCAGTTTGTCGGGCGCCGGGCTGGATCGAGATGCCTGGACAGTGCGCGTGCAAGCAACCTTACCGCTATTTGCCGGTGGCTTAAGACAATCCCGTCTTTCCCGGTCAAAGTTTCAATTACAACAACTTAAAATTGACCAATCGTCAGTTAAATTACGCGTTCAATCGGCAATTGCTGCGGCATTGCAAAAGATCGAGGCTTCGTTTCCCTCCATCGAACTAACGCGCATTGCCGAAACAAACGCCAGAGACAATCTCAAATTAATTGCAGATCAATACGCCAGAGGCAGTGTTTCCATTACTCAGTTGATCGATGCTCAAAACGCCGCGCTGGTGGCGCGACTGGAATCAGCTGTTGCCAAATATACCTTTTTGACTGATTTGATTGAGGTGTTAAGAGCATCAGCCGATTTCTCTCTCATTCTAGATAAGGCGGGTAGACAAAACCTGCTGTTACAGCTGGCTGCATTTAAAGAGGAATAATCATGAATCAATGGATCAAGACACTAATCATTTCTGGATTGCTGGCGATAATTTTTGGCTGTGACAAGTCCCCCAATTTAACCAGGCAGGTTATTCGCCCGGTAAGCTATGCACAAGCACAAACCTGGGACGGTCGTAATTTCGAAATCTTTTCAGGACAAACACGGTCCAGCGTTGATTCAGCCCTGAGTTTTAAAATTCCAGGCACAATTCAACAACGACCTGTTCATTTGGGCAGCCATGTTCAGCAAGGTCAGCTGATTGCTCAACTTGACACACATGATTACTCCATCGCTGTGAACGAGGCCAACGCCAATCTGTCAGCAGCAATTGCCAATAATCGCAATGCCCAGGCTGAATATATCAGAGTGAGTGAGCTTTACGAAGGTCGCAGCAGTTCCAAAGCACAGCTGGATGCAGCCCGGGCAATGGCTCAATCCACAAAATCTGCTGTTAAAGTCACTCGTGAACGCCTGGCCAATGCGCGCCTGCAATACAGTTACACCACCTTGAATGCTCCGGAACACTGCGTGATTGCCAAAACCTTTGCTGACGTCAATGAAAATGTCAGTCCGGGACAACCCATTGTGCAAATCAATTGTGGTCAATGTTCGGAAGTTGAAGTCTCAGTGCCAGGTCGATTCATTGATGCAATTAAACCAGGCATGCCGGTAGACGTTTCAATTGACGCAATTCCGGATCGTGTGTTTGTAGCCTCTGTGATTCAGGTGGGTTTTGCTTCCGGAGGCGGGGCATTCCAGGTTAAAACCCAAATGTCGGGAGAGTGTCCGCACATCCGGTCCGGATTATCGGCGAATGCGCGCTTTACCTTTAATCAGCAACAATCAATGAATAACGCAGTTGTTGTCCCTTTTGTCGCGGTTGGTGAAGACAACAAGGGGCGCTATGTGTTTGTACTGGAGAAATCAACCGACAAATTGTGGAAGGCAAAGCGCCGCTCAGTACAGATATCGGACCCGGTACCCGAAGGCATGGTTATTGAAGAGGGTTTAAAACCCGGGGAGCGTGTTGCTACTGCTGG
>JAHZJL010000135.1 GCA_022600935.1 Gammaproteobacteria bacterium | reverse complement strand
TGAAACCTATACCGTTTTCACTTCGATTTTGAAAGCGTTCTTCAGCGCTCTCGGGTGTGCCGGCGCCGTGGCGCTCCAACCAAAACATACTTTCACCTTTCAATTTTTGATCAGCGATGGTTCAGTATTTTTCGGCGGCTTTATGTATTGTCAACCTCTTGCTTTTCATTTTTCAACGCTCTCATGTGCGCAATCACTGCCGTGCGTGACGGCGCCGTTACACACAGGATTTGTGTGGTCTTTGGGCAGATCTGGAATACAAGTGAATTCCTGTTGTGCAGCAGTATATTTGTGAAAATTACACTGGAGATAAACGCAAATGGTGGATTGCTGATTTTAAACAGCGTTATTGCCAGCAACCATTTGAACATGCTTTGGTGATAATGTGCGGGAATGGCTGGGTGGAACGCGGACTGTATGATCAAGGCATTGCCAAAAAGTTTTCGGCGTTTGATTATCTGGATGATTTACTCGATCATGCTCGAGAGGCCAGGGATGGGCGAGATATCCATTATTTTCAGGCGGATGCGAATACACTGGAACTGAACGCCAATCGATATGATTTGATTGTTAATGTTGCTGCCATGCATCATGTGCAATATATCAATCGTATGTGCAGGATGTTATGTCATGCTCTGAAACCGGGTGGGGTTTTTGTCAATACTGATTATATCGGCCCACACCGAAACCAGTATTCGCTCGGTCATTGGTCTTGTATCAAGCAAGTCAATCGTCAGTTACCTGAACAATTCCGTAAAAAACCGTTAAACAAACCACATCTTGGGACCATGCTGAACATGGATGCCAGTGAGGCAATCCATTCAGAACTGACGTTCAAGATGATTTCGCGTTATTTTGATATTGTTGAGCGTCATGACACTAACGGTGGGATTGCTTATCCGATATTAAATAATAACTATGGGTTTTCAAAAGAACTGACCCCTGAGATGAACCAGTGGATCGACTTCCTGCTGGAAAAGGACAGGGACTATACAGTCAGCAAAAAAGTTCCGCCTTTGTTTTCCTACTTTATTGCAAAACCAAATAAACAAAGTCTGCTGAAAACCAGGCAGGTGGAACTTCATCAATTAATGGAAAACGCGCGTGAAGCTGTGGCATCAAGACGAAACGGAATTTATTACTGGCAGGACTATGTAAAAAACCGGGTTGATCGATTCATCCGTCACCGCGTTCAAAAACATAAGGTTTGAAGACTATTTACCGGTGGATTTAAAAATCTTCAGGAAATCACTGAATGTTCATCATCAGGGAATAACTGCGCGTTCCTGGACTGTTGGTGATGTTTGACCCACAGCGCAAATGAGATTCCAGCCCAGCCCCGGAACGCGATTTCAATCCCCAGGCACATAGATACAAACCAGGCAGCTGGTTCTGCCCAGCCGATGGACAGTATCGAACCCAAGACGATGGAAATTGCACCGCTTAACGCGGTTGATGTCTTGTTGGGGAGCTTGAGTGAAAACACATAAATCACCCGGATCATACCTCGCGTTATCAGAAATGCAGCAAGCATTAAAACCAGGCGTGACACATCATGTGAAGTACTGAGGATGATCAACAATCCGATGACTCCATCCAGAACTCCAACGTGCAAATATTGAGTGGTGTCGCGTTGGTTTTTCGACAAAAAGGAGTCCATACACTCGATGCAGCCGAGTATCAATAGATACAGTCCACTCAATGGCAACATTGAATACCCCTGCACATTGAAAACCATTATATTGTGGTTCAAAGCACTGATCAGACCCAGAAACAGACCAACGACAAGAGTAATAATGCCTTGTGCATACAAGCGTTTCCAGCTGCTTTCGAAGCCTTCGAAGCTGGACATTTTATCGAATAAACTCAATGGATTGTTCCTGTATAAATAGCAAATGAATTGATATAGAGAAAAAGCAGTTTTCAATCAGACATCAGACAGGGATGTTGATTGTAAACATCTGAATCTTATCATTGTCATACATGCGTTTTATCACTGTTTTTTGTCATTGAAAACCGGAAGTTTTTCAGCGAGTTTCTTCATATCAGAGTTGATACGCATGTCAAGATTCAGATCACGAGCAGTTTTGACCATAAAAAGATCAAGAAGTTGTTGTGCAGCATTACCTGACGTTTCTGTGCCGCCACTCATCTGCACTTCTGGAACCCATTTTTGCTTGGCTATTGCATCAGCATACTGCTTATTGACCTTGACCCAGGCCTGAAGCTTTTGCGCCAGAGCACCGTCTGCCTGCATAACCAGCTGCTTGTAAGCGGCGTCACCTTCACCTCTAAGGATTTGTTCCTGTTTATATTCAATAGCGGCGAGTTTTTTCTGTTCGGCTTCAAGTTTTTCCTGTTCCGCAACTTCAACTTTCTGTGAAGCACTGATTACAGCGACTTCCTTGATTTTCTCAGCATCCGTAACTGCACGTTGTTTCTCGACCTCTTTTTCGTATTTAGCCTTGATGACCTCGGCCTTGCCTTTTTCTTCAGCAGTAATTGCGACCTGTTTGGCCTGTTCGGCTTGTGCCTTGGCGGTAATGATCGCCATGGTCGCTTCACGTTTGGCGGCAATCTGGTTAAGCGTTTTGGCTTCAAAATTCCAGTCAGTTATCTGGTAACCGGACACATTGATGCCATAGGTGCGTAAATCACTATCCAGATGGATCGGCTGACCATTATCGCTGAATGCTATGACAGGAATATTAC
>JAHZJL010000134.1 GCA_022600935.1 Gammaproteobacteria bacterium | reverse complement strand
GCTTGCAAGGAGTTGTGTTATTCGGAATTAATTTTTTACCGTGGAAATGGGTATTGCGTTTCAGCCAGTTGATTCATCGTATTAAAAAATCATTGGCCGGATGAGTAAACAGGATTCCACAAAAATGCCGAAACTGCTGGAGTTTCTGGCTATTGACAGCCAGAAGGATCAGTTTTTTCTGGTTCTGGCAGCGGTGGTTTCCGGGATTATCAATGCGTTGACCCTGGTGTTATTGAATATGGCAGCCAAGGAATTCGACAACCCGGAGCTGGATGTAAAGATTTTTATCCTGTTTGTATTGTGTGTGGCGCTTTACTTTATCTCCAAACGCTTTGTTACACACCGTGTGACCGACCTGGTGCAAGGCAGTATTTTTAATTACAGAAAACGGATTTTAAATTTATTACGAGGATTGAAGTTGCTGGCTTACGAAGCAATTGGCAAAGCCCAGATCTTGTCACTGTTGTCTGAAAAGACCGAGTTGATTTCTCAGGGTGCGCACCGTCTGGCCGATGGGTTTCCTGCGATTGTGATGTTGATCTGCACATTTATTTACATGGCGACAATCTCAAAACTGGCATTGTTCATGGCACTGGTATGTATTGTTGCGGCAGTGGTGACGATTACTGTCCTGGTCAAAGCCATCAGCGCGTCCATGCAACTGGCAATGGAGAAAGACACTGAATATTTCGCTTATATGCAGCACGCTCTGGATGGTTTTAATGAATTGAAAATCAACCGTGACAAAGTGGAGGATTTATACCAGAACTATATGCAACAAGTGTCTGAAGAGGCCAGACAGAAAAATACTGTGGCAGATATCAGCAATGTCAATGTACAACTGTACGGACAATTGTATTTCTATATTTTGATGGTTGCTATCGTATTTATCCTGCCGCAATTAAGCCATTTGACCGCTGACAGGATTATGGCGATTACCACAATCATCTTTTTTATCATGGGACCGATTGTTGTCATTATTGACATGATTCCCAGTCTGGCCAGGGCCAATGTCGCCATCGACTATCTGCAACAGCTGGAAACCCAGTTGCAAGCATCCCAGGAGCAGGAGTCGGTCATTGAGGGATTGTTTAACGAACCGGATTATTTTAAACAGATCGAGTTACAACAATTGTATTTTACTTACAGTGATGCAGGTCATGGTCAGAGTTTTTGTGTCGGTCCGTTCAATCTGAGCTTTGCCAAAGGCGAACTGGTCTTTATCCGTGGTGGTAACGGCAGCGGGAAATCCACGTTTCTCAAATTGTTTACAGGACTCTATGCACCGACATCAGGTTCGATTTCGGTTGATGGTGTGGTCATCGATGATCAGGTGATGGCTGATTACCGGGATTTGTTTTCCATCATTTTCACTGATTTTCACCTGTTCGACCGCTTTTATGGACACCAGAACGTCGATGCCAAATCAGTCAATGATTATCTGCAATTAATGGGTCTGGAGAAGAAAACCGGATTTAAAAACGGACGCTTTACCCATACCAGTTTGTCAACCGGACAAAAAAAACGCCTGGCTTTGATTATCGCCTTGCTGGAAGACAAACCGATTTATGTTTTTGACGAGGTTGCAGCCGATCAAGACCCGGAATTTCGAGAGTTTTTTTATGATGTCATTCTGCAAAAGCTGAAGCAACAGCAAAAAACTGTGGTGGTTGTTACCCACGATGAAAAATATTTCAAGCATTGCGACCGTTTGTTTGTCATGGATGTTGGCCAAATGCAGGAGGAATCAACGCAAAATGGGGGAACAGCGGCGTGACTTGTCTCTCAGACAATCGCTGTTTCAGGAAAACTTCAGTTGATAACACAGTTGGAGGGGACAATTAAAATGAAAAACTTGAGTACGCTTAAACGATGTCGAGTAACGCTGGTATATGTATTGCCATTATTGCTGGCTGGTTGTGCGGGAAGTGCGCTGAAGAATTCATTCCAGGACATCTCGGAAACCCATGCCGGTTTGACAGATCAGCAAATGCTCTTGAACCTGGCGCGGCGCGCCAACTATCAAGCCGCGCATTTTCTGCAAATGTCCAGTGTCAATGCATCCTATTCCTTTGCCGCCAGTATTGGTACAACGACAACCCACTCCAGAACAGTGGCAGCGATTGCCGCTGACGTGATAACCAAGGCATTCAGTTTTGTCGGAACACTGGGGTTGACTGCCACCGAATCACCAACCTTTTCATTTGCGCCGTTGAGTGGCTCCAGCTTTGCCAAAACAGCTTATACTCCAGTTGACAGCAAGATATTTTTTGAACAATTCAGGCAAGGGGTTCCGGTGAACCAGTTGCTGAGAATTCTGGTGACATCGGTGATTCTTGAATACCCGACAGGTAAACGTCTGGTGTTGCACAATATCCCCGATGAAGAACAACCTCAAAATTTCAGGAATTTTTTGCGTCTGGCCGGTCTGGCCCGACAAATGCAGTTGCAACATGCGCTGAGTGTCAGCACAGTCAAGGATAAAAACGTACTTGTCATCCCTCCAAAGTCAGAGCAAAAACTGGATCAGCTGTATTCCAAAAGAGAATACAGTTTCTGGGAAGACAGCCAATTGCAACTTGGCCTGGAAGATGGAACTCCTAAGGTGTCATTTGTTATGCGGCCTTTTTCAGGTGTGTTGGGAGCAATGGGTGAAGCACAAGCTCATTTTGATCAATGGCTGGCGTCAGGGATGAAGCTGGAAGATATTCCTGTCAGTGAACAACGGCCGATTTTGACCATGCTATGGGATGAGGATACCGCGTTGACTCCGTCAGCGGCTGAAGTGGAATTTGCAGGCAAAACCTACAAAATTGCCGACCTTGATTCTGGAAAAATGGTTACCTGGAACAGGGATACATTTCGCATTTTAAATGATTTGTTCACGATTGTTTCACTGGATCCCAAAGATCTGCCAGTTCAGCAGTTGATCAAAGTATTTTAACAAGAGGTTTCATGATTCAATGATAATGATTTCTTAATCACTCATTAAGAAAATGAGTTGTAAAACAGATGTTGATGATCTGTTTTTATAACCGAAAGTATTATTTATAGCGTTATCAATAATCGTTTTGATACGTTATAAATAATTGTGTATAACTCAAAGACATGATGTCTTTATTATGTATGGAATAGGTGTTGATATGTCAGAAACAGAGTTAGTTAAATCTGAAAACAGCCTGGAAGATGCTCAGGAGCTTGTGAGAAAAAGCATGTATGCATCCATGGCAGCTGGCCTGGTGCCGGTGCCGATCTTTGATTTTGTTGCCGTGACTGGAATCCAGATAGAAATGATCAGACGTTTGAGTCATATCTATGGCATCAAGTTTATGGAGGAAAAAGGTAAAAAAGCTCTGGGTGCATTAATCGGGGGCAGTTTCCCTTCTTCGGTTGCACCGATTTTCGCCGGCTTAACCAAAATGGTTCCGGTGATCGGAACCACAGTAGGCGCATTGAGTCTGCCTTTGGTCGCTGGTGCTTCAACCTATGCGGTAGGCAAGGTTTTCATCCAGCATTTCGAGTCCGGAGGTACTTTTTTAACTTTTGACCCTGAACAGGTGCGCGAGTATTACTCCGAACAGTATAAAGAAGGTAAAAGCGCAGCGTCATCTGCAAAGAAAGCAACCACTTGATCAGGTTTGTTGGATTTGTATGTTGCCAGCCAATTGTCCCGGATCTTCCTGATTGTTTCCAGTGATTATTATGCTGTCTGATGGAGATGTCCAGTGCATCTCCAGAAGCATAATCAGGATGATTCCGGGTCAATTTTCAGCTCCAAATTGGAGCTGGACAGTGTTGTCTGAACTCAACGATATCAATTAAACAGCGACTAAACATGAGTCGATATTTACCAGTGGTGATTACCTCTACGATAATTTTTTTACTCGTATTGGTTTATTTTCACTCCTATATCTTTATTACCATCCAGTCCGGTGAAGCAGGAGTGTTATATCGACGTTTTGCAGGAGGGACAGTTACAGACCGGATTTATGGTGAAGGGCTGCACATTATTTTTCCCTGGAATACCATGTCAATTTACAATACCCGTGTGCAGGAAAAAAGTTATTCATTATCTGTATTAACCGATGAAGGATTGAAAATCAAATTGCATGTATCAATTCGTTATTACCCTGAGCGCGATTCAGTTGGTGTTTTGCATCAGAAAGTCGGACCGGATTATTTGCAAAAAGTGGTTATACCGGAAGTTGATCATACCTTGCGGGTTTCCGTGGGAAATATGAATATAAACGAAGTATATACCAGTGCAGGTGCCAGTTTTCATGAGATTATCGCCCAGGCGGTCACTGAAATAGAGAAAAATTTTATTGTGATCCAGGATGTTATTGTGCGTCAGGTGGATTTGCCCGACACAGTTGAGGCTGCCATTCAAGCCAAAATCGAGCAGAAACAACTGGCCGAAGCTTATGAATTCAGACTGGCCAGAGAGACACAGGAGGCCAAACGAAAAGCGATTGAAGCGAAAGGTATTTTTGATTACAACGTGAAAGTTAAGGAATCACTGACCGGCGATATATTGAAATGGAAAGGAATACAGGCAACCCAGGCGCTTTCAGAATCGAACAATGCAAAAGTGGTTGTCATCGGAAATGGCGATAACCAGTTACCAATCATTTTAGGTGGTGCGAGCGGACCATAGGAATGCGCTTTATTACCGATATTCGATTCATTATTGCTGTATGTGTAATTTTACTGATTGCCCGAAATATCTATTCCTATCACGCAACCTATACATACTCGTTGCAAAACAGAGCGGCAATTGCTTCACAAAACCGCAGCAAAATTCACATTGCAGCGGTATGGGATATGAACAAAAGCCGGAATTTTATGGATGGAGTGGCACTGGCAGTCAATGAAGTCAACCAGCAGGGTTTAGAGCTTAAAGATCATAATAAAACTGTGACAGCCCGCCTTGTTCTGCATCAGTTTGATGATTCGACAAAAGATCAGGCTTTGAAATCAAGGATGAAAATTGCCGGAAATCATAACATTGTTGCCGCTGTAGGGCACTCGTCATCGAGTTCTGCAGTTGTTGGTTCAATAACTTATGAATATAACGGTATATTGTTTTTATCTGTCGTGGCAACTGACCCTGAGCTGACCAATCATGGCTTCAGGTATACCTTCAGTATTATTCCCTCTACAGATTATTTTGTTGACAGCATGACTGACTTTCTGCAACACAAACGCTGGTACAAAATCATGGCGCTCCATGCCAGAAACCAGTACGGGCAGGAAATGTATGAGCGATTTGCCGCCAAGGTCAATGCACCGTTAAGCATCGTCAAGGTGAAATCTTTTTCAGTGAATCAACAGGATTACAAAGCCTTGATCTATGACGTCATGGATAATGATTTCGATGCTGTTTTTCTTGCTGCTGTGGATAAAAATGGTGCAAACATGATTCGTCAGTTACGAGAAATGGGAGTTACCAAGCCGATTATCGGTGGAGACGGATTTGACAATCTCAAAATCTGGCACTGGTCGAATCAAAAGGCGAATCAGACGTTTGTCGCCTCGATTTTTATAGACCAGGACGGGTTCGTCAACAAATTTAAACAAGCCTATGGACGGGAAGCAGGCTATCTGGCTTATCAAGGTTATCAGGCAATCAAAGTTTTGGCCGATGCCATTCGTAAAACAGGTTCCAGCGAACCGCTACGTGTCGCATCGACTTTAAAATATTATGACAATAAAAACAATATTTATAACTTTGACAGTAATGGTCTGGTTCGCGATTTGAAGATTTATATTAAGCAAATGAATAATGGTAAATTTGAATTAACTGGCAAGGGAGTAAACTGAAATGGTAGTAATAATTTACTTGTGTGTCAGTTTATTGATCGGGTTGTTAGGCATTCATAGAAAACTGGGGTTTTGGGGTTATTTTTTCGGATCGATAATATTTACTCCGTTTGTCGGGCTGATTCTTTTATTTGCTTCAGATAAACGCAAGACATAATTCTATTCCAGGTGATTGTATTGCCAGTTAAGCAACTGGAGTTATCGTGATGCTGAGTGCCAATCAGGAAGTTGAACACATAGAAAAGATATTGCGTCCCTGGTTTGACAATCATGTGTTCCTGAAAGCATCCAGGATTGGCAGTTATCCATTGTTTGTAGAAGAGCAACAACTGATTGATGGTGCTGTGTTGTCACGACGTAATGAGTTTTCAACCGGTCGCTGGCTGGCCAGACAGGGGTTACGGCAATTCGGGTTAACCCAGCAAGCGATCGAGATGGGACGTTTGAGAAACCCGATCTGGCCTGAACCCGTACTTGGTTCAATAACCCATGATGCAGACTATTGCGCTGTTGTGATGATGGAACATGCCAAACACCGGGAACTGGGCATAGGTATTGATCTGGTGAATTTACCTCAACGAAAGGAGCAGCTTAACGGCTTGGGTGACATGATTAGCTCAGACAGGCAGGAATTAAAAGCCGTCAGTCAATTGAATCCTGTTGTCGATCCGCTGTTGATATTGTTCAGCATTAAGGAATCAATCATTAAGGCCTTATCGTTTTGGCTAACTGAGTTTATTGATATGCGCTCGATTCAGATTAGCTCCAGTAACCAGTTAACATGCACACTGGATGATTACCGTATCGACGCTGATATTTATGCCGCAACCAGTGCCGACAATTTAGTGACTGCGGCGAAAATATACCGGATTGGTTCATAGATCGGCAATTTACTCCGGATTTTATACATCATCTGCCGTGTAGATCATTAACTTAGGAGGATTGATGGAGTTGTTTGCAATTCCGTTCGCCGGGGGTAGCGAACATTGTTATCGGGATCTGGAAAAACATTTCACTGCAATTCGCATGACAGTTCAAGCATTGCCCGGGCGTGGAAAGTTAATCTCGCAGCCTTGCATCACCGCGATTGACGAGATGGTGGATTATCTGTTTCAGGAGCTGAGAGAGCGTTTTAACCAGCCTTATGCCCTGTTTGGGCACAGCATGGGAGCGTTTATCGCCTGTATGCTGAGCCGAAAAATCCACCACGAAGGATTACCCATGCCCAGAGCCTTGATGTTGTCAGGTCGCAAAGCACCATCGATAAAGGAACACGAGATCAAACATACCATGCCCAGTGCTCAATTCAGAACAATGTTGCAGGAACTTGGAGGTGTCCCTGATGCGGTGTGGCAGGATGAGGACATCATGACCTTGTTTGAACCGATTCTACGGGCCGATTTTGAGTTGCTGGAAACCTATCAATATCACCAGCAACAAGCGCTTGACGTACCTTTTTATCTGTTTTTGGGAGAGGATGATGAGATCAGCGCTGAACAGGCCCAGGCCTGGCAAAAGGAAACTTCGCAACCGTTGACTATTACCTACTTCAAAGGTGGACATTTTTACTTTCAAAAAGATGCCGGGTTACTGGCAGAAATGATCAGTGAAAAACTGATCTCTCAGTTAGAGACCACATCTGATTCAGATGCGAGGTATTACCTGGCCGAGTAAACAGCCATAGGCTTAACCAAAACCGATACACAGTTGATTTAAACAGCGAGAGAAGCAATTATGTTTGATGATGAAACAATTATATTCAGAGTGGTTGTCAATCACGAGGAACAATATTCAATCTGGCCCAAAGACCGGGAACTGCCCAGTGGCTGGACAGCGGAAGGCACCGAAGGAGTAAAAGCAGTCTGTCTGGAACATATCGAGAAAATCTGGACTGATATGCGCCCATTAAGCCTTAGAAAAGCTATGGAAGAAGCTGCTGGTTGACCAAGAATCAAGATGCTTTGAACCTGCTCTCGATCTTTATGTTGACTCATTCAGGTAATATCAAATGCTGGAGCTGATTAATCGCTATTGTCACGGGTTTGTCGCGGTTCCCGTGATACGCAGTTTGCAGAATAACGGCTTTTTTAACCCTTTTAACAGTCAACCAGCCGTCAGTTTCGAGTCATTGAGCCGGTTTAAAAAAACCAATACCGCGCCTTTAAAAACGGCACTCAGGCTGCTTGAATCACTGGAAATTCTTAGTCTTGACCAGGACTATCTACCCGGCCCCCGTTATAACTGGCTGATATCGATTCCACAAGACATCGATCAGTTGCTCGATCTGGATTTCAGCTCGGGAAATCAGCAAGCGCTGGATTATGCACTCAGTCAATCCTTGCACAACTGGTCAATCGAAGATGCCATGCTGGCTGATTTTCTCGATGGCTTGTGGTTATTACCATTATTGCTGGAATCGCGAAAACCCTGCGAAGAATCTACTGAATTCTCTAAACAATTCGGGTTTGTCAGCAGCCTGGACAAGCTTGAACAATGCTTTGCCAAAAAGGGCTGGATTGTAACCAGTGACAATGGCAGTCGATTGAGCGATACCGGCCAGCATCTGTTACAACGTTTCCTGATTGCCGGTACTGTCTATTCCTATAAGCCAATGTTGCAAAACATGGGTGAGTTGTTATTTGGTGATGTCAACACTGTGTTTCAACGTGACACCCAGGGACATGAATACCATGTCGACAGGTTGCTGAATGTCCAGGCCAGTGGTTTTCAACATGCGCGATATTTTAATGATTGTGAAGCGATTATCGCTGATATTTTCAATCAGATACCGCTTGAGAACCAACCAGATTACATCGCCGATATGGGTTGCGGCGACGGCAGCTTTCTCAAGCGAGTGTATGGACTTATTGAAACCAGCACCAAGCGCGGCAACCATCTGCACACTCATCCACTGCGGTTGATTGCAGCGGATTACAACCAGAAAGCATTGACTGCGACAGCTGAAAATCTGGCCGCCCTGCCATATCTGACCATACACGCCGATATTGGCAATCCCGAGCAGTTTTTGCTGGACTTGCAAGCATCAGGTATTGATAACCCAGATAAAATTCTCCACATTCGTTCTTTTCTCGATCATGACCGTCCGTATCTGGCACCGCACCACCACGACCAGTTACAGGAACGGGCAGATGGACGTGAACATGGTGTCTGCAGCGATAACAAGGGAGGATTGATTCCGCCGCAGGTTGCTTACCAGAGTTTGGTCGAACATCTGGGGCGCTGGGCGCAAATTGTCGGTGAAAGTGGCGCGATGATACTTGAAGTACACAGCCTGACGCCGAAACAGATCGCCGCCAATCTGGATCAGTGCGAAAACCTTCATTTTGACGCGTATCATGCGTTTTCTGGACAACTGCTTGCCGATGCCGATGAATTTTTGTTGGCTGCTGCTGAAAGCGGCTTGTTCCCGCGCCTCGATTATGCGCGACACTATCCCAAAACACTGGGATTCAGCCGCATAACGCTGAACTGGTTTGAAAAACGACCCTATTCTCTGCGCCAGGCTTTCAACAGCGATCTTGCCGCGCTTAACAGACTGGACCAAGCATGTTGGCCGGAGCACTTACAAGCCGGTCAGAAAATCCTCGGCGCGCGTTTGCAACGCTATCCGCAAGGCCAGTTTGTCATTGAACAGCAAGGTCAAGTAATTGGCGCGTTATACACCCAGACTATCAATGACGAGTCGGCACTGGATACAACTGATTTTTACAGGTTGCCGGGACTGCATATCCCACAAGGCTCTATAACCCAGATTCTGGGTATGAATATTGAGCCTGAATATCAGCATTTGGGTATCGGCGATCAAATCCTGGATTTTCTGTTACATGTCTGCAGTTTGAATGGAAATTGCAAAGCTGTGGTCGGAATCAGCCGCTGCAAACAGTTTACTGAACAAAACCAGCTTGATATGCAGCAATATCTGCAACAATGCCGAGACACTGGCGAATGGGATACGGTGCTCAATTTTCATGTTCATCATGGTGCCGAAATCGTCAAGCCAATCGCTGATTATTGGCCTGCAGATAAGGATAATAAAGGCTATGGAATACTGATTCGTTATGCATTGAGCAATACAGAACAGACTCCATCCGACAACTCAATCAGGCTCTCGTCACAAACTGACCAGGCTACCCGCAACATGCAGATCGACCAATGCATTCTGAGCATTCTGGGTGATGCCAGAAAACACATGTTTGCCAGTGATAAAGCCTTAATGGAAATCGGTCTGGATTCACTGGATTTACTGGAATTACGTAATGTATTGAGTCGCCGCCTGAATATCAAACTGGAGCCGACATTCTTCTTTACCTGCCCCACAGCCGATGCAATCAAAGCTTTTTTCAGCAACGATAGCAGTCATTCAAGCAAAAGCAGTCAACAAACCGTTTTGCCTGTTGCTGAAACCAGCAAAAAAGATGTTACGTCAACATCTGATACACGTCAGCAAGACATTGCCATTATCGGACTGGCCTGCCGTTTTCCAGGAGCAATCAATTCACCTGACAGTTTCTGGCAATACCTGTTATCCGGACGTTACAACATCGATAAAGTGCCGACTCAACGCTGGGATTATCGGGATTATGAAGCTGATGGTGTCAACCCATTCGGTGGATTTATCGATCAAGTCGATCAGTTCGATGCCGAGTTTTTTAATCTCACCCCACGCGAAGCGCGTCTTATCGATCCGCAGCATCGCTTGCTGCTTGAAACGGCCTGGGAAGCATTTGAACATGCCGGTATTGCTCCTGATAGTGTGGAACAGACCGGAGTGTTTATGGGCTTGTCGGCACATGATTACGAGTTGCTAGCGAATCAATACAATCAAGATAAGGATTTTGATGTTTATCATGCGATCGGTAATTCAGCGGCAATGGCAGCTGGTCGACTGGCGTATTATTTTGCGTTTAACGGACCGGCACTGACGATTGATACTGCATGTTCATCATCATTAATGGCCGTTCATCAAGCCTGTGAAAGCCTGCGACAGTCGGAATGCAAACTGGCACTGGCCGGTGGTGTCAACTTAATGCTGGCGCCAGATTTAAGCGTGGCCTTTTCAAAAAGCAGCATGCTGGCAGCAGATGGACGTTGCAAAACATTTGATGCCGATGCCGATGGTTATGTGCGCAGTGAAGGATGCGGCATGGTGTTATTGAAACCGCTGAACGATGCTGTGCGTGATCGAGACCGGATTTTGGCAGTGATCAAAGGTTCGGCAATCAATCAGGATGGTGCCAGCAATGGTATAACCGCACCTAACGGCCTGGCCCAGCAGAGTGTGTATCAACAGGCCCTGGCCAAAGCCAATGTCAAAGCAGCTGATGTTTCGGTTCTGGAAGCGCATGGAACAGGAACGCCGCTGGGCGATCCGGTTGAGGTTGAATCAATAGCAGCTGTTTACAGTCACAACAGAAATGTCGAGCAACCCCTGTTGATCAGTTCTGTGAAAACCAATATCGGCCATACAGAGGCAGCCGCTGGTGTCGCAGGATTGCTCAAACTGTGTCTGGCTCTGGAGCACAATGTCATACCGCCTCATTTACATTTTCAGCGTCTGAGTCCGAAAATTCCTTTGGACCACATACCGGCCAAAGTTCCCAGCGAGGCTTGTCGCTGGCCTCAATCGGGTGCTATACCGAAAACTGCGGCGCTCAGCTCGTTTGGATTCAGTGGCAGCAATGTACATATGATTGTTACCCAGACCGATGAGATTAATCCGCCAGAGCCAATCGAACTGCCCTGTGTTTTGCCGATATCGGCAAAATCTGACGCTGCTCTGGCTGCATTGGTTGAACGTTATTGCCAACAACTCAGTAGCGAATCACAACATTCTTTGCTGGATATTGCCGCGACAGCAGCGATCGGACGCAAGCATTTCGATGTTCGGGCAGCATTTTATGGAGCAGACAACAGGCAATTGCTGGAACAGCTCAAAGCGTACTCACCTGAGCGGGTTTCAGCTGCAGATCTTCAAAACGATAACCGGCAACTGGTATTTTTGTTTACCGGGCAAGGCGCGCAATATCTCGGCATGGGGTGGCAGTTGTATTGTCGTCACAGTTATTTCAGAAGTGTATTTGATCAATGCTCGGAATTATTCGAACCTTATCTGCACATATCGTTGACCGAATTCCTGTTTTCCGGTGGAGCCCATGATAGTGAATTACAGCAGACTGGGTTGACCCAGCCAGCCTTGTTCAGTATTGAATACGCGCTTGCCAGACAATGGCAGCATTGGGGCATAAACGCCGATGTACTGATCGGACACAGCATCGATGAATATGCCGCTGCGTGTTATGCCGGAATACTGAGCTTGCAGGATGCTGTGATGCTGGTTGCCAAACGTGGTCAGCTGATGCAAGCCCTTCCCGGTAACGGCAAAATGGCCGCGGTGTTTTGTGATCGACAACAATTGAGCGGTTATTTGCCTGCCAGTGATAATGTGGTTATTGCCTGTATCAACGCACCGCAACGGCTGGTTGTGTCAGGTGAAGCTAACCAGGTGGATACATTGCTCGAGCGATTGAACGCTGACTCCATTGCCAATGCCCGCTTAAATGTCTCACATGCGTTTCATTCGCCATTGATGCAAAACGTTCTGCCTGAGTTCAAACAGGTGCTGGAGGACGTGCAGTTCAATCAACCCGATGTGCGGATTATGTCCACACTGTCAGGCCAGGAAGTCAGCACTCAAATGAGCCAGGCCAGTTACTGGTTACAGCAAATTGTTGAGCCTGTTGATTTCAACGCTGCAATTGACACACTTTCAGAGCAGCACCCTAACTATGATCGGGTTTTTCTTGAAATCGGCCCGAAAACCATCTTGACGACATTGGCCGAACAGATTACAGGCCGCTCAAAACATAATGAATTTCTGCAGGGACTTGATCCTGGAGTTGATGACACAATGCGTGTATCAACCTCGATTGGTCGACTCTATGAGCTGGGTTGGCAAATCAACTGGTATGCGTTTTACGGCAGTCTGCCGTTTAAACGTGTGGCTCTGCCAACTTATCCATTTCAAAGACAGCGTTACTGGCTGGATGATGTGTATCAAACCAGGGTAAATCCTGGTCGAAAAGAGCGAAAAGGTCAACACCCGCTGCTTGGAGCCAGGATTTCATCTCCACTGGCAAGCCAGTATCAGTCTGATATTGACTTGAATTCACAACAATGGTTGTCAGGCCATGTCATCAATCAAAACGTGATTGTTCCAATGGCGGCATTTCTCGAGATGGCCATAGCCGCAGCCGGTGAAGATTGTGAATTGAATGAGATCGTGTTGTCGAACCCATGCCGGTGTCAGGATCAAACGTTTAGTCTGCATACAGTCCACGATGAGCAGGCAATCACTGTTTACAGCAATGCTGACAATGAGTGGCAACCACATTTCAGTGCTAAAACCACACCATTACAACTATCAGCAGCCAGATTGAATCGGCAACACCTGCTGAATACCTTGCAAGTCTATCCCATTGAGCAGTTTTATCAGCAGCTCGATCAGCGTGGTTATGAGTTCAGCGCTGATTTTGTCAGTCTCAAGCAAATCCATTACAGTCAGGATCAGGTGCTGGTTAACGCATGTAATCCCGGACTCAGCACAGAGTTTCAAATCCATCCGGTGTTACTGGATGCAGCCCTGCAAGCTGCACTTGTATTTGTGTTGGCACAGGATAGTCAAAATCAATATCTCCCGTTCAGCATGGAGCGTTTTGCATTGTGGGAGAAACCGGATCCTGAAATATGGAGTCATGTCAGATTGATCAGGCAGAATACCGAGACTGTAGTGGTCGATATTGATATTTTTGACCACAACGGATTGGCAGTTGCCGGTATCGAGGGTTTGATGATGAAACGGGTTGCCGAGCAATCCGATGAATCACGTAACAGTATCGCTGGTTTATTGCATACAGTGGAATGGCAAGCCAGTGAGTTGATTCCGGCTGCCAGTTCAGTTCTGGAGGAAGTTTACAAGAACCTGGATGAATCAACATTGTTGCAACCCGTAACAGGCAGTGCCGGGCGCTTGAATGAACTGGCTTGTAGTTATTTTTTACAAGGTATGCAACGATGTGGATTGGAATTTGACGCCTGTTATCCGGATCTGAACAGCTTAATGCGCCACTTGTGTATGGAATTGCGATTCAAGCGTTTGTTTAAGCGCATTCTGGATATTCTGCAGGCTGCGGGTATCGCTCAGTTTAGCTCCCAGGGATGGTCGTTTATCGAGGCCAAACGCTCGCCACAAGATCAGGCGCAACAAGTATTGAGTGATTATCCAGAGCTAGGTTCTGAAATCAGCTTGATCAAACGTTGTGGCGATCAGTTACAGGAGGTATGGCAAGGCAGAATCAATCCAGTTCACTTAATCTTTCCTCCTGATCATCCTGATGTCATGGGTGAATTTTACAGTCGTTCGCATACGTTTTCAGGCGTCAATCAATTACTGGCAGAAACTGTAGCCAAACTCACTGCTGGCATATCGGCAACCAGACCGTGCCGGATACTGGAAATCGGCGCAGGCACCGGTTCAGCGACCCGTCACATTGTTCCACTGTTAAGACATTTCCGTTGTCAATATACGTTCACCGATATTTCACGATATTTTCTGCAACACGCCGAGCAATCCTTTGCTGATTATCCATTTATGGAATATCGCAGTCTGGATATTGCTGCTGACCCTGAAATACAAGGTTTTTCCTCGAACAGCTTTGATCTGGTCATTGCCTCGAACGTATTACATGCAACCCAGGATTTGCAGCAAGTGCTGGCGAATTGCAAACAGTTATTGTCCGCTCAAGGAGAACTGATTTTAGTGGAAGGCATCCGGGCAACACCCTGGATTGATATGACGTTCGGACTGACCGAAGGCTGGTGGTTGTGTAACGATAACTTGCGTGATGATTACCCCTTACTGAACCAACAGCAGTGGACAAAAGCGCTTGTTGAACAAGACCTGGCTACAACCATACGAGCTATTGAGCATAAAGATACACTCTTTCCACAAGCAGTGATTGTCGCCAGCCAGTCCGTTGAACAACATGGTGGCTGGCTGATTTTCGATGAGCAAAGCGGGGTTGCCGAACAACTGATTGATACTTTGGACATCCAAGGTGTGAAATCTTACCGGGTCACAACAGGAGACACGTTTCAGCAGCTGAACGTCAAAACCTTCCAAATCAACCCTGACCATAGCGAAGATTTTAAACGTTTACTGAATACTATCGAACAACACCAGCCCATAACCACGGTGATCAATTGCTGGCCATTACGTGAATCTCAGCAACCGAACAGTGCAGAGCAGCTGATGAACACAGTGCAATTTCACTGTATAACCAGTTTACACTTGATACAAGCACTTTCCATTCAGCAACGGCAACCATTCAGGCTCTGTCAATTGACCAGATCTGCGCAAAGTATTCAGCAGCATGATGGCCAACACTGCCCCGATGGTTCTGTGTTGTGGGGAATGAACAAGGTAATCGCACTGGAGCATCCGGAATTGAACTGCATGATCGCCGATCTCGATCATAATCCAGGAAGTGTTGATGCGTTCATGACCAGCGTGCTGCAGAACCAGCTGGAAACTCAACTGGTGTTTCGTGAAGGTCAGCGATTTGTACCAAGATTGACTGAACTTGCCGAACCCGGTTACACAGATCATCATCGCTGCTGGCAACTCAATAACGCAGACACTGGTTGCATCGACAATTTACAGCTGGCTGAATATGGCAAAGCAGAATTAAAACCTGATCAGGTAGAAATCAGAGTTCATCACGCCGCGCTTAATTTTATCGATGTTATGGATGTGTTGGGATTATTGCCGTTTCAACGTAATGCATTGGGCATGGAATGTGTCGGCATCATTCAACGCTGTGGTGACTCAGTGTCCAGTTTGCATTGCGGCCAGCGCGTTATGGCACTGGCTGAAGGAGCATTTGCCGATGTCGTCAATGTTGATCAGAGTCTGGTCGCTGAACTCCCTGAAACAATTGCGGATCTGGACGCAGCGACTTTGCCTGTTGCTTTCATAACCGCCAGTTATGCGTTACGCACTACAGCTGACATACAACCCGGTAACCGGGTATTGATTCATGCCGCAGCAGGAGGAACCGGGATGGCCGCGGTCCAGGTCGCTCTGGCTGCCGGAGCTGAAGTGTTTGCCACGGCAAGCAAGGCGAAATGGTCTGTATTGCGCAAATTGGGAGTCAAACATGTCTGGAATTCGCGCGATCTGTTGTTTGCCGATGAGATAATGCAACTCACCAATGGCAACGGTGTTGATATTGTCTTTAACAGTTTGACTGGTGATTTTATCAAGGCTGGACTGAATTTGCTGGTCAACGGTGGTTGTTTTCTGGAAATCGGCAAGCGCGAGATACTTGATATTGAACAGCAGAAACTATTGACACCGGGAATTGACTACCAGGCAGTTGATGTGAGGCAGCTTTCACAGCGCCAACCGCAGGTTATTCAAGAGTTGTTGCAGGACATCATCTCCAAAATCCAGCACGGGGTATATCAACCGCTACCGCACACCGGTTTCAAATGGGAACAGATGCCTGACGCATTTCGGTGTATGCAGAACGCCAGGCATACCGGCAAAATCGTTGTGAGTAACCGTACCAGCCAGGAGAGCTTCTGTTGTGACGCGCAAGCTGCTTACCTGGTCACAGGAGGCTTGCAAGGCGTTGGCCTATATAGCGCTGGGTGGCTGGTCGAGCATGGTGCCAAACATCTTTATTTACTGGGTCGTTCTGAGCCTTCCCCATCAGCGCTGACTGCTATTTCCGAATTACGCGAACAAGGTATACAGGTTGTAACACTAAAAGCCGATGTCAATGACAGATTACAGTTGCAAACAATCTTTCAGCGCATCCAGCAAGGCAGTGCCCCATTAAAAGGCATTATCCATTCAGTCGGGGTGTTGCAGGACAGCGCCTTGATGCAACAGGATTGGTCCAAATTTGAGACTGTGCTGGACCCGAAAATCAAAGGTGTTTGGCATTTGCACCAGCTCAGTCAGAATCTGGAGCTGGATTTCTTCGTGATGTATTCCTCGGTTGCAGCCTTGCTGGGTAGTGCAGGTCAGGCTAACCATGCCGCCGCCAATGCCTTTCTGGATGCATTCGCCGGTTACCGGCGCACGTTGGGCTTAACAGCGCAGAGCATCAACTGGTGTGGCTGGTCGCAGATTGGTTCGGCGGCTGAATTGGGCGTAAGTGACAAGATTCGTAAAGGCTTGTCCGATATTACCCCTCAACAAGGTGGTCAGGTATTGGGCGCAGCACTGACCAGTGATGTTGCGCAACTTGCCGCAACACCAATCGATTGGCCGGTGTTTTTGAAAGATGCGCCGCTGCAGGAGTTCTATCAAGCATTCCAGCCTGTCGAAAATCCAGATGAAGCTCTGGAAGTAGACGAAACCGGGCCAATCGAACAGCAAGACCTGTCCGCAATGAGCGATAAGGAACGCGGCAGATGGTTGAAGCAAATGTTAGTCACCGAACTGGCTGCGATACTCGGTATGCAGGTTGAGCAGTTAAACGCCCTGGCGCAGAATCATTCCGGGTTTTTCGACTTAGGTTTGGATTCACTGACTTCGGTTGAATTCAAAAATCGCATTAATCACAACCTGTCACTGAAATTACCGGCATCCGCAATTTTTGACTATCCCACCCTGGAAACCCTGGGAGAGCACGTGTTGACTTTATTGCCACACCAAACAACTCAATTCATCGAAGATGACAATTCCAAAGTTCCGGAAACTGCAGATGATCTGGATGAATTGTCTTTGCAGGAAACCGCTGAATTATTGGTCAAAGAGCTGGAATAACAATGACTGATAAGGAACCGATTGATTACCAGCAATTAGTCAAAAATGCACTGGTCGAGATACGCAGACTCAAAGCCAAAATCACCGAGCTTGAGCAACCGCAACAGGATATCGTCATTATCGGCATGGCCTGTCAGTTTCCTGCTGGCGCGGAAGGACAACACCAGGATTTGGATGGTTTCTGGCATACTCTGGAACATGGTGTGGATGCTGTCATCGAAACGCCACATCAGCGTTTCAATCCGGATCAATTCAGCAGCACAGATCCAGATGAAGCAGGCACAATTGTCAGCACTCAAGGTGGTTATTTGAACGATATTGACCAATTCGCAGCTGACTTCTTTTTTATTTCACCACGGGAAGCACAAAGCATGGACCCCCAGCAGCGCATGTTGCTGGAAAATCACTGGCGTGCTCTGGAACATGCCGGCATTGCACCTGATTCGTTGATGGCCAGCCAAACCGGGCTGTTCGCCGGTGTATGTGGTAACGATTATTACCACCTGCTGGCCAGTCGCGATTATTGCGATATCGACAGTTATATGGCGTCCGGTACCGCCCATGGTACAGCTGTGGGCCGGTTGGCATTTTATTTTGGCACCCAGGGACCTGCGATTGCAGTGGATACTGCATGTTCATCTTCACTGGTTGCTTTACATCTGGCTTGTCTGAGTTTGCGTGCCGGTGAATGTGAACTGGCTTTGGCAAGTGGTGTCAACGCTCTGTTGTCGCCTGAATACAGCATTAATTTTTCCAGTGCCGGGATGTTGTCACCTGATGGCCGGTGCAAGACTTTCGATGATAGCGCCAACGGTTATGTTCGTGGCGAAGGCTGCGGCGTCGTGGTTTTGAAAACCCTTGAGGATGCCAGCAACAATGGTGACCGTGTTCTGGCGGTCATCAAAGGTTCGGCAACCAATCAGGATGGTCGCAGCAGTGGTTTGACCGCACCTAATGGCAGCGCGCAGCGCGAGGTATTGACGGAAGCCCTGCAAATGGCTGGCGTGACACCCGATCAAGTCAGTTATGTGGAAGCACACGGGACCGGAACCAGCCTCGGTGATCCCATCGAAATCGAGGCCTTGCAAGCTGTTTATGGCAGTCAGCGTAACACGCCTTTGAATATCGGGTCAGTGAAAAGCAATATCGGTCATCTGGAGGGTGCGGCTGGCATCGCCGGAGTCATTAAAACTGTGTTGATGCTTCAAGCTGGAAAAATTCCCGGTCAACTGCATTTTCAGCAGCCTAACCGGCATGTGGATTGGGAGGCGATGAACCTGACCGTGAAGCGCACTGTGTCTGAATGGACAGTAGAACCAGATCAGCAACGTATGGCCGGAGTCAGTTCTTTCGGTTTTGGCGGCAGTAATGCGCATCTTATTATTGCTCAGGCACCCGAATCGCAGCAGTCTTTTTTTACATTAAAACCCAACGTTGAACTAATCGCTCTTTCAGCTGCTTGCGAGGATGAATTACAGCATCTGGCCAGTTTGTATGCTGATTATTTAAATGCCAATCCGGAAACAGAACTGAATGATTTTAGCTATAACATCAATGCCAGACGTCAGCATTTTCCGCTTCGCAGCGCTTTTTCATGCGCGACTCTGGACCAGCTTCTGAGCAGTTTGCAGGAAATCGGCTCTGGTAACAACATCGCAAACCCGGTCAACGAAGACAATCGAATCGCCATGTTGATGAGTGGACAAGGTGGTTTCAATGGAGTGTTGAATCAATTGTATGACTGGCTGCCAGTGCTGAATGACGAGCTTGACTATTGTGAACAGGCATTTCAAAACCAACTGAATTGTTCATTAAAAATGCTTTTGTGCAGCGATACAGGTGCTGCTCGATTACAGTCAACAGAATACGCGCAACCCGCTTTGTATTGTCTGCAATATGTGCTGGGACGGGTTTTGATCAATCTCGGAGTTGAAGTCGAGTGCCTGATCGGGCATAGCGTAGGCGAATATGCAGCTGCTTGTATGGCAGGTGTGTTTAGTTTTGAAGATGGTTTAATGCTGGTGAGCCAGCGGGGTCGGCTCATGCAGTCGCTGACTGAACCAGGGGCAATGCTTGCAGTGTTTGCCGATGCCGAGACGGTTATTCAGGCAATTCATTCCAGTGTCGTGCAGCCCAGTATTGCTGCATTTAATGCTGATGACAACACAGTAGTGTCCGGCACGCGAAACGAACTCGAAACGTTTAAAACACACCTGGATCAACACAAGTATTCTTATGCTGAATTGAAGGTTGAACGAGCATTTCACTCGCCATTGATGACACCCATGCTGGACGCATTTGCCGAAGTCGTCAAGCAGATTGAATTTCGACCACCTGCAATTAATATCATCTCCACAAAAACCGGTAAATCAATTGCAGAACAAATTGCGACGGCAGATTACTGGCTGGATCAGATTGTACAACCTGTGCAATTCAAACAGGCGGTGGCAGAACTGAGGAACATGAAAATCAATCTGGCGCTTGAGATCGGTCCAGGTAACACTCTGACTAATCTGGTCAAACGCGATTCAGATAATAATTTCATCCATGTCATGAGCGTGTTTCGAGGCTTGGATTGCCAATCCGGCTTGCTGAATACCCTGGCTGATTTGTATCAACAAGGCTTGTCAGTTAACTGGGAACAGTATTATCAAGACCGTAAACAACCATTATTGTCATTACCTGGATATCCGTTTCGCAGGCAGCGATACTGGTTCAAACAAAGTGATCGTCAACACTCAAGCCATCAAACAAGGTTGCATCCATTACTACATGACAAAATCGAGCTTGCGACTGAACCCGGTAAACAGATTTTCACTGCGCAACTATCTGTTGACGATCCGGCTTGTCATCAAGACCATTGTTATCAGGGCAAGATACTGATTCCGGCAGCGCATTATCTGGAAATGACAATTGCTGCAGTTGCTGATGTTCCATGCCGGATTGTCGATGCAGACTACCCAGAGCCGTTGCAATTGGCAGATAATGAAACAAGGCAATTGCAGCTGCAACTCTCGGCAACTGAAGATGGTTATGCATGCGTAATCCATTCACGCAACAGTCAAGCTGATAACACCAGTAGCTGGCACTGTCATTTCAAAGCCCGGGTCATCACAGAGGAAATGCCTTGCCGGTCAACACCTGAGCAGACTGAATCATGCCAGGAATTACCCGTTGAGCAGTTTTATCAGGATATGACTGAACGCGGGATTGAATTCGGCCCCTGTTATCGCCTGCTTGAAAAATTATGGGTGGGTGAGAGTCAAGCCCATGCCACCGTCATCTTCAGTGATGCTCCTGCTGGATATTACCTGTATCCTCCAATACTGGATGCCTGTTTTCAGGTCTCCGGTAGTTTGGTACCACAAAACGATGCGGCGACGTATATGCAGGCTGGTTTTCAATCCATGCAGTATCAGAGCAGGATTGGCGGACCATTAACTGTTATCGCCAGCAAACAATCTGGCAGCTCTCAAGACCGGTTACTGATTGATATCGAAGTGCTTGAGGACAATGTTAAGCCAGTCGTGCAGATAATCGGGTTGATGCTGCAAAAAGTTGCTCGTAATCCAGTTGCAAATTTACTGTATCAAACCAAATGGCATGTATCTCATATATTAAATGATTACAGCAACGCCCAACAAGTCAGTGACTGGTTACAACACATCCAGCTTTTACAAGAAGACTATTGGCAGTATCCAGAGCATCAGCAAGATCTCTCACCAGAGCTTGAGCAGCAAGCCATGTTTTATGTGATGCACATGTTGGAAGGGCTTGGTTGCTCAATGCAACCGGGGCAATCCTTCACCGTTGCAGAACTACTTGAACATACCGGTATATTGCCGCACTATCAAAAGCTGCTGAGTCGTTGTTTGTCGGCCTTGGAGGAGGCCGGATATCTGGATCGGCTGGCTGATGAATCCTGGACTGCAGTCAAACCATTAACGATTAACAGTCAGGCACATGCAACGGCTGATGACAGTATCGAGATGAAGCTGCTTAACCAGTGCGGAAAGTCGCTCGCCGAGGTTTTAACCGGAAAAACAGATTGTCTGCAATTGCTGTTTCCGCAGGATAATGCGGTTTCAGCATCTGCACTGTACAGCCAGGCCGAGGGCTTCAAAAATCTCAATCAAAGCCTGGTGGCGGTGTTGAATTCCTGGTTGCAGCTGGTTCCAGACGGCAAGCGATTAAAAGTGCTTGAAATAGGAGCGGGAACCGGGGGAACCACAAAACATATTCTGCCGCTACTGGCACAATTTGGTGATTTTGATTATGTGTTTACCGATGTCTCGAATGCGTTTCTGACTCAAGCCCGGAGTCAATTTGGCAATTACCGGCAATTACGGTATGAGATTCTGGATATCAGTCAGTGTTCTGATCAACAAGGTTTTGACGAGCGTGATTTCGACCTGATTGTGGCTGCCAACGTCATTCATGCAACCCCAAATCTGGATCAATCTCTGGACACTATTCATCAATTGCTGGCCCAGAATGGCATGTTCGTGCTTCTGGAAGGGTTGCAGGCACGATTGTGGGTGGATCTGATTTTTGGGTTGACGACTGGTTGGTGGTCGTTCACTGATCAACGCTTGCAACAGAATTATCCGTTACTGGATGAGCAGGGCTGGCGACAACAATTATCCGGATCGGGATTTGAGCAAACGGCTTGTATCACCCCGAAACTGGATGCAACACAGCGATTGTGTCAGCAAAGTGTGATTATCTCCAGGCCAGGAAGGAAAGAGACTGCCTCAACGTATTGGCTGATTTTGTGCGACCAGAGTGGACTCGCTGAGCAGACGGCGAAACATTTGATCGACCAGGGTGATCAATGCCTGCTGGTCAGTTTTGGTGAACAGCTTGATTGTTCAAACGCTCAGCGCTGGATAGTGAACCCTCTTCAAGCAAATGACTTAACACAGTTAATCGCGTCATGGCGGGCTGTTGATGACACAGAGCAACGCGCGGTGCTGAATTTTACTGCACTGGATGCGTTAATCGATGAGACTGCATCTGCCAGTCAGGTCGAAACCACACTGAGCCGGGTTTGTGCAGGAATGCTGCATCTGGTCCAGGCATTGGCGACAGATAACCAATCTCTCCAGACATTGTCAATGATCACCCGTGGCGCTCAACAGGTCACTGCAAGCGATCAAGTGCAGCCAGTGATGTCTGCATTATGGGGAATGAGCCGAGTGGTGGCAAAGGAATATCCACAATTTCAATGCAGAATGCTGGATTTGCCGATAGATATGACTCTGAACGCTGCATTCTTTAGACAAATAACCCGCACAGATGCGCTGGATGAACAGCAATCTGCAATTCGTGATCAACATATCTACGTCCCGCGTCTGTGCTCAGGCCAATTGCTGGAACAGGCGCCGCTGTCAATTAAACCTGACAGTGTTTATCTGGTTACGGGGGCGTTTGGTGGTATGGGTTTGAAAGTGACTCGATGGCTGGTTAAGCATGGCGCCAGACATTTGCTGTTACTGTCCAGATCGGAACCTTCAGATTCAATTCGGCAATACCTGCAAGAGTTGCGAACAAATGGAGTCAATGTTGAAACAGATGCAATTGATATCGGCAATGAAGAGCAGCTTGAACAGGTAATTGCAGGATTGCGCCATGAGCAGCTTCAATTAAGCGGTATTTTCCACTGTGCCGGAGTCTATGCTGATTGCTTGTTGCAAGATTATAACTGGCAGGTTTTCAGCCAGGTGTTTGCTGCAAAAGTGCGAGGTGCCTGGAATCTACACCGGCTGAGTTCATCATTGAATGCTGAACCGGATTATTTTGTGCTGTTTTCATCATCAGCCTCGTTACTGGCAACAGGTGGCCTGGCAAATTATGTTACCGCAAATACCTTTATGGATGGGCTGGCCGGATTCAGACAACAAAACAGTCAGACTGCTCACAGTCTTCAATGGGGAGTGTGGCAGGACACCGGTATGGCGGCAACCGTCAGTGATACTCGGCGCAAACAGTGGCAGGCGATGGGTGTGCAGCCTATACAGTCAGACACAGCCTTACAAGCCATGCAGGCTGTAATGAGCTCTGATTCCAGTGTCATGGCAATCGCGGATATCGATTTTGATGCGTATGCTGGCAATCAGGACACAGCCGGAAATCGTGATTTTTTTCAACCTGTTTTAAGCGTGAAACCTGAACAGTCATTTCTCGATGTCAGCGTCGCTGATTCGCTGGATTGTTTGTTACAACAAGATCCTGAACAACAACAGCAAACCGTGCAACAATCCCTGAGCCGAATCGCAACAGCAGTTCTTGGTTTTAATGACGACATTGATCCACGACGCGGATTTTTTGAGCTGGGTATGGATTCACTGACTTCAATGGAATTTCGCAACCGCTTGCAGCGCGAGTTCAAGATCAGACTGGATGCTACGATCACTTTCAAATATCCGACGATTGCTGCGTTGTCCGATTATTTACTTGGCAAATTAACCGATACTGATATTGAAACTGATACACAGGGAAAGGAACCAGCTCAGCAGATTGATCTCAACAGCTATTCAAACCGGCACAGTGGCGCAAATCAGGCGATATCTCTGGAGGAACAACTGGATGATATTGACCGCTTTCTCGATGATGCTGGTTGATCAATCAGTCTTGTACCAGGAAAACACGTGACAGACCATCAACAACAGTTACAACGCGCGTCTTCTGCTCTGGCAAAAATGAAACAGCGCTTGCTGGAACAGGAAGCCAAATCCAGTGAGCCGATTGCAATTATTGGAATGGGTTGTCGTTTTCCCGGCGGAGTCAATTCACCACAACAATTCTGGACACTGCTGAGTAAGGGAGGTCACGGGATTGTCGATGTTCCCAAAGAACGCTGGGATATGGCACGCTTGTACAATGAAGAACGTGGCGCAGCCGGAAAAATGTATACCCGGCGTGCGGGATTTATCGACAATCCTGGTGATTTTGATCCTGAGTTTTTTGGTATCTCACCGCGCGAAGCGAAAAGCATGGACCCACAGCAGCGCCTGTTGCTGGAAGTGTGCTGGGAAGCCTTGCAACACGCCAATATCGTACCGGAATCACTGCAAGACAGTGATACTGGTATGTTCCTGGGTATTGGCCAGAATGATTACGGGTTGCTGCAACTTTATGCCGATGACTATCAACGCATCAATAACTATGATGGCAGCGGCAATGGTTTTTGTTTTGCATCGGGGCGCATATCTTATGTGATGGGCTGGCGTGGACCATCCATGTCAATTGATACCGCCTGTTCGTCGTCGCTGGTTGCCGTGCATCTGGCCTGCCAGAGTCTACGTAAATCTGAATCGAAAGTGGCGATTGCAGCCGGAGTTCAATTGATGCTGACTCCTAATGTAGCATTGTTTTTGTCACGAGTGGGCGCGCTGGCCGAAGATGGGCGCAGCAAAGCCTTTGATGCCAATGCTGACGGCTATGGACGTGGCGAAGGCTGCGGTGCGTTGGTGTTAAAAACACTTTCCGATGCGCTGGCAGATGACGATGATGTGATTGCGGTGATCAAAGCCACTGGAGTCAATCATGATGGTGCTGGTAGTGGTCTGACCGTACCCAATGGTTTGGCCCAGCAAGCATTGATTGAACAGGTCGCGAAGCAGGCCGGGATTGATCCGCTTCAAGTCGGATATGTGGAAGCGCATGGCACCGGGACAGTGCTTGGTGATCCGATTGAAGCTGAAGCTCTGGGAACCGTGTATGGTCAAGGCCGGACTGAAGATAACCCGCTGTATATTGCATCGGTCAAGACTAATATTGGCCATCTGGAAGCGGCAGCCGGTATTGCCGGGTTAATCAAAACTGCGTTGATATTACAGCATCGACAGATTCCGGCCAGTCTGGAATTTAACCATCCAAACCAGCATATTGACTGGCAAGACCTGCATCTCAAAGTACCGACTGGTTTGACGCCCTGGCCGCAGAATCATCAGCAAAGTTATGCCGGGGTTAGTTCATTCGGAATGAGTGGCACTAACGCGCACATTCTTCTGGAGCAGGCAGTCCAGCAATACCCCAAACCGGAACAAAAGCCAGGCAAGTTACCTGGTTTGTTAGCTGTCTCAGCAAAAACAGCGACCGCATTACAAGCTCTTTGCAATCACTACGCAGATGCTATTACAGATTTATCCGAACAACAGATAAACGACTTTTGCTATAGCGCTGCAACCTGTCGCAGTCATTATGCTCACCGGAAAGTAGTTGTTGGTCATGATAAAGACAGTTTGCTTAGCCAATTACAAAATACAGTCAATGGAGTAAGGGCTCGCAATCCATGCTCTGAATGGAAAAAGCCAAAACTGGCCTTTTTGTTTACAGGACAAGGCTCTCAATACCATGCAATGGGGAGGGAATTGTATAGCACAGAAACGGTGTTTCAGGAAGCAGTTGATTACTGTGATTCGGTTTTGGCTGATCCATGTGTATTTTCAGTAAAGGCATTGTTATGCGATGAAAATGATGATGTCTTGAGAACCCACGCCCAACCTGCAATTTTTGTCATGCAATATGCATTGCTCGCGTTATGGCAACACTGGGGAGTTAAACCGGATGTGGTATTGGGTCACAGCATAGGAGAATATGCCGCAGCCTGCTATGCAGGTGTTTTTTCAGTGGATGATGCTATAAGGTTGATTACTGCAAGGAGCCGTTGTATTAATCAATATGCCGAAGCTGGTGGCATGATTGCGGTGTTAGCTGATGAAAAGCAGGTAACACCATTGCTTGGCGATTATGTCGACCAGCTCAGTATCGCTGCGGTGAACAGTCCGGTCAATGTTGTTATTTCCGGCTTGCAGTCAGCCTTGAATGTGGCAATCGAGATCCTCGAAAAAGCATCACTGGCTTATATACCCCTCAACGTGGCACACGGGTTTCATTCACCATGCATGAACCCTGCATTGCAGGAATTTGCAGAAGTGGCGTCCTCAATCAATTATCAGCCCCCCCAATCGACGATTATTTCCAGTTTAACAGGACGACGCGTCAGTAACGAAATGGCGCAAGCAGATTACTGGGTTAACCACATCCGCCAGCCGGTTCAGTTTTATCCGGCGGTCAAGCAATTGGCATCATCAGATGTCGATATTGCGCTGGAGATTGGAACCAGGCCGGTTTTATCCGGTTTACTCAGGCAAATTGATGATGCATCTGCGATTCATTGTATTGCCAGCCTGACAGGAAAAGGTGATAGCCGACTGGAAATACATCAAGCGATGGCTAACTTGTATGAATCCGGAGTGAATCTGAACTGGACTGAAATCACGGGGCCAGCTGCAAAAATAAAACTGCCGACTTATCCCTGGCAACGTCAACATTACTGGGTGGAGCAGCGTCAACAAGACAAACAACAGCAAACGGTGATCAGCACTTCCCCTGTTTTGCAGGCACTGGCGAATGGTGAAACTGACACCTTGCTGGAATCACTATGGAAAGGTCAAACACCTGATCAGGCGCAACTGCAAATGTCTCGCCATATACTTGAACAGCTCAATATTTTGCATCAACAGCAAGTAACAGCAGATAACTCAGGGCAGTCAGTCTATGCAATTCACTGGAAGTCATTTGATATCCCGGCAACCAGGTCTGATCGAGGCTTATTATTAATCGCCAATCAATTCGAGGTTGCTTCACAGGTTTATCAACTTGTTCTTGAACGCCAAATTCCGGTTGTTTTGATTGAGCCGGGAGACACATACCAGAAGCACTCGGACCAACATTACCAGATCCAATTCAATGTGGAGGACGACTGGCAACGCTGTTTTTCTGAAATACCAGCTGACGTGCTCGCCGAAATTCAGTCAACTATTGATTTCAGCTTGTCTGGTTTGGATATCAACAAACATGATATTGCTAACGTGTCCGAGACCTTGGAACAGTTCATTGTGCGCATTCGTGCCTTGAAAAAACTGGAGAAGCAAATTCCAATCTGGATGGTCACTCAAAACGCCCAGGCAGTCAGCAAAACAGATTCAATCAACGGTTGGTTATCTGCCGTCACCTGGGGATTGGGGCGAACGATTGCACTGGAGTTACCTGAGCTGTTCGCTGGTTTGATTGATTTTTCAAACAATGAAAATAATCAGCTTAACACTCTGATTGATTTAATAACCTCAGCTTTGAATGGACAACAACTGGCTATTAGAGATGATGGCAATTATCTGGCTGAATTGACTGAATCAACCTTACATACTGGTTCACTCCACATTGATGCTCAAGCCGATTATATAATAACCGGCGGACTTGGAGGTTTGGGATTGACCGTTGCTGAATGGCTGGTCTCGCAACAACCAGGGCGAATCTGGCTGCTTTCACGGCGTAATCCTGACTCAGACACGCAAGCCCGAATTGAGCAATTTCGAAGCCAGGGTGTTGATGTGATCTGTGTGCAGGCCGATATTACACGACAACAAGATGTTGACTCAGTATTCAATCAGATAGCACAGCTCGGCGGTGATTTAAAAGGCATTATTCATACGGCCGGAGTCTTGCGTGATGCTCGTATCGATAATTTGAATGCTGACACATTTCAGCACGTATTATCAGCTAAAGTGCAAGGAGCCTGGTTATTACACGAAGCCAGCAAGCAGCGGCAACTGGATTTTTTTGTCTTGTTCTCATCGGCGGCGTCTGTACTCGGCTCGATGGGACAAGCGCCTTATGCAGCAGCCAATGCCGCCATGGACAGTTTTGCACATTTCCGGCAGGCATTGGGGTTGCCATCCCTGACCATCAACTGGGGCGCCTGGGCAGAAATCGGCATGGCAGCAGAACTGGATCAAATCCACCGGCAACGAATGCAGGATAACGGCATCATCCCGCTCAAGCCACATTCAGCGTTGGAATTGATGAATCGATGTATTGCAGGCAACTCAGCGCAACAGATTTTGATGACAATCAACTGGCCTCAATTTACAAAAACCTTCTCTTTTGCCCCAACCTATTCATTCTGGCAATCCATGAAGACTGAGCAACTTATATCAAGCGGGGTAGAAAATTCCAGCAAAGCAAACACTATTGCCAAACAATTGGCAGAATTAAGTGTTGAAGACGCCAAAGTTTGGTGCCAGAGCCAGATCGAACAAGCACTAAAACAAGTGCTTTGCCTTGATGACAATAAGGCAATTGATCAGTATCAGGGATTTTTTGATATGGGACTGGACTCGATGACCATTGTGGAATTACGTGAGAAACTCGAGCAGCGCATAGCAAACAGTTTGCCGACTACTGTGTTATTTGATTACTCAAATGTATCAGAAGTTAGCCAGTACCTGCTGGAAAAATTTTGGGAAACCAGTCAACAAAGAGAGATTCAAGACAATAAGTCTCCAAGCGCCAATGCAAACATAGAAGACTTGACCGAGCAAGAACTGGATCAGTTAATCAATGAAAAATTTGAAAGCTTGCTCGTTGATGGAGAGAAGGATTAATCAATACTGATTGTTTACTTGTTATCGTAGAATTGTAAAAGGGGTGTTTCGTTGAAAAAAATGTTAATGATAGAGTTTATTAGTGCTTTTTTATAAAAAGTGCATGCGATTTATATGCTGATTGTTTTATTAATTAAAGTTTCTGGGTTCATGAATCAAAGGGTCGGTCAAGTTGAAAACAATAAGTATCACTTTACTACCACTTCCTGAAGTTAGTATCATGCTGACCGACCCTATGAGCAATGAGCAATACTTTTACCACTTTGTTAAGTCCTGTTTTAACTTAAGATTTAAGCTTGTTTCTATCCATTTCCAATAGATAAGGCGCCACAAACCCTTGGTAATCTGCTTTGAAACTGTCAGGAAGATCTTTCCATCCGGTTATACTGCCTCTGCAATTCTTGGCTCCGCAACAGCAAATAGCGGGAAAATATTCAACGTTATAATTCCTCATGGCATAATCGAAAGTAATTTCTTCATCAATTTCGATTGTCTGCATTGCAACGAAGTCGTGAGCTCCAGCAGCGTTGAGTTTTATTCCGCAGTTTGGGCTACAGGAATGATTTACTTTGGTAATTTCACCCCCGTGTAATACATACTTGAATTCACCCATTTGAGATGCATGTGAATGATTTTTATCAACGTTGCCATTTTCTATTGTACCTATCATGACAACATCAT
>JAHZJL010000133.1 GCA_022600935.1 Gammaproteobacteria bacterium | reverse complement strand
TATTCCGGTAATACCTCTCAATCCAGGTAATCCGACTGACCCGGGCAATCCCACAAATCCATCAAACCCGCTTGATCCAGGTGATCCGACTAATCCAGCTGATCCGGCTGACCCAGCATCATCTTCTGACCCAACTGTACCGGTCGATGTGGCGGACCCAACAGATCCATCTGATCCAAACGATCCAGTCATTCCGGTCGATATTATCAAGCCTCATGTAGGCTGGTGGTGGAATACCTCTCAAAGTGGCAGTGGATACTCCATAGAGTTTCAGACAGACTCTAAAGCCGAGAACAAACATGCAATCTTTTTTGGTGGATATTTTTATGAAGAAGACGGCACACCGGTTTGGGCAACAGCATTGCTTGAGCCTGTAGAAAATTCTCCTAACAGTTATAAAGGCAGCTTACTGGAATACAGGCATGGTACAACACTTGAGTCGACTACTTATCTCCAACCAAGGCTGGTTGGTACATATGGTGTTGTTAATTTGACTGTTGCCAATGAAAACTCAATTGAGCTGAACTGGCCTGGTGGCGTGGTGACACTTGAGCCATTCCAGTTTGACACCGAGAGTGCACAAAACACCCTTGAGAGTGGTTGGTGGTGGAATCCGTTTACACCAGGCCAGGGTTACTTTTTGGAACAGCAGGGCGATATGATTTACTTTGTCTCTTACTTGTATAACCAGGATGGCGATGCTGTCTGGTACGCTGCCTGGCTTTCATATGATAATTCGGTCAAAAAAGACAGTCCAGAGCTAGCTGGTCGATTGTTGAGAGTTTCAGGAGGGCAGCCTTTAGGTGGTGAATACGCAGCTCCATCTGCAATTGAAGACCTGGGGCAAGTCACGATTGATTTGCAGACCAGTAATATTGCAATTATCGACTGGCCTGGTGGCAAACAGTCGTTACAACGTTTCTACTTTAGAAAGTAGCCATTCAATTATAAACGTTATCATAAGGCATGCTTGGCATGCCTTTTTTTATGGTCAGAGCTAATCTGAGAAACTTTCTTGTTTTTACGGCATCCAACCAACGGTTATTTGGGGCGGTGATCAATGCCAGTATTCAACAGCAAAGCAATCCTTTGGATTTAATAGAAATAACTATATAAAACAATTCATATTCAGTAGAATTCAGTCTTTCCTGAAACGACATCAATTCAACATTGTTCTCCATCATGTTGTTCTTGCAAGTGACCTGCCTGGAACCTGTTCAAAATCTCGCGGAATGGCGTATTGTGGCGTTAAAACTGGACTCAAAATGTTCACAGACTCCAGTATGCAGTGCTTTTTCACCCACTGTTGCCTTGCGCTCCATCCTTTGGTCAAGTTCTTGTACAGATGCTTAAAAAAATTTATATTTTCAATGTTTTATCTATCAATTTAACCGCTATTCACACAAAGGATTAGTTCATGAATCGTTCGGTTGTTTTTATTTATCTCTCCATTTTTTTGTTATTGTCATTCGCTCTGGTTGCTAAAGAGTCACAAAATAAACCAGTAATTCTGGTTTCAAATAGTCAGTTTCAATTAACGGATGATGATGTGGTCAATGTGTTTCTGGCATCGACAGCAGAGAAACAAAAGGCAGTTATCAGCCACCCCAAGCGTTTTCAGAAATTTATAGAAAACCGGTGGGCTGAATTGAATCTGATTGAACAGGTAAAGCATGGGGAGCTACCAGAATCGATGCCTGATCTGGACTTGTTAATGAAGCTGGTTCGTCAAACCACGATTGCCAAAATGATGATACAGCACTTAGCTGAAGAGCAATCACCAGCAATTGCTGTCGTAGCAAAAAAACGTTATCAAGGCAATCCGAACGCATATCGAATTCCCGATCGGATTCAGGCTTCGCATATTTTAATTAAAACAGAGAAACGCTCGGATGAAGAGGCACAAGCGCTTGCAGAAAAAATCAGAAAACAACTGATTACAGGTCAGGACACATTTGAGTCATTGGCTCAACATTATTCTGAAGATCCCTCAGTGATCAAAAATCAGGGCAATTTGGGATTCTTTGGTCGTGGTCAGATGGCCAAGCCGTTTGAAGAAGCGGCTTTTTCATTGACCGACCCAGGTCAGATCAGTCCTGTTGTAAAAACCCAATTTGGCTACCATATCATCCGCTTGGAAAAACAGCAAAAAGGCAAGTTAAAAGATTTCACCGCTGCAGAGCCAACACTCAGAAAAGATATACTGGCAGAAAGACAACGCAAAATCTGGAAGCAATACGAGACAAAGCTTACGGAATCGAAACAGGATCTTGTAAGCCCAAGTGAAATTGATGCCTGGCTTTGGTTTGGAGGGTTCGAAGGTTCTGAGGTGTCGAACCAGTTGCGCAGTCAGATTAATTCCAAATTGGGAATTGCGAAACTGTTAACAGATCAAGCGAAGCAATCTGGTTTTGAAACCCGGCAGGTGGTGCAGAATAAACTTATCATTGCAGACCGTGAAGCGATGATTCAATTACGCCGGAAAGCGTTGTATGACCAGATTGCTAATCGCAGTTTATCGAATGCTGTCAAAGAACATTACCGCTTGAATAAACAGCACTTTATGTCTCCAAAGAATGCAGATATCTCGTTGATTTATCTATCAAAATCCAAGCATGAACAACACAAGATAGACGAGATGACAAAAGCCATCATGCAAAAAATTGATGATAAACAGTCATTTGAAAAGATGGCTCTGAGTTATTCAGATACGCCTGACGTCAAGACGAATAAAGGACATCTTGGACTGGTGACGCCGGGAAAACTGGGATCGCAACTGGAAAAACAAATTTTTTCCCGGACTGAACCCGGAATACTTGGCCCTGTTGAAACGGTAGAGGGAAAATTTATCATCATGGTGCATCAGATCACTCCAGAAAAACAGTTGGCTCTGGATGAAGTCAGGTCGTCCATCAAAGCATCACTGGTTAATGAACTCGCAACCAGTGAATATTCAGAGCTTGTACATTCGATATTGAATGATTCAAACAATCAAGTGAATGACAAGGCCGTTGATCAACTCTACGCCAGATTGAAACAGTTGAACAATAACTGAGTGCATGTTTTGTTTACCTTGCTCATCTGTGAGCCCCGGGTTTCTTTTTGTTTGGTGGAATTAGGTTCTCTGCGAGAGTATTGAAACAGTCAATCTCTGTGTCGGTTAATCGGGCCCACACGAATGAGTGTCTGCATTCATTTGTATAAACAGAATGCGGTGAAAATTGGCAATGTCAAAAGTGTGCTGAAAATCACATTTTTGACATCATGCTCGAAGAGCCTTTGATAAATTGGACTAAATTTAGAGTATCGTATTTTCTAACGAGGCTCTGGCTGTGAAAAAAAATAACCTTTTGTTACCTGCGTTGCTGATTTTTAGTGGAATTGTATCAGCTGATTCTTTCATCTTTTTCAATAGTGAAAAAGATGATTATATCGGTCAGGGAGAAACACGGGTATGGACAAATGGTACGTTTTCCAGCAAGTCTACCCAGGACAAGCCGAATGTCGTTTCTATCAATTTCACATCTGACGACAACTGGTGGAATCTGGATTTTGCAGCTCCGGAAAACCAGACCTTGTCAGTTGGCAGTTATACCAATGCAACGCGTTATCCGTTTCAGGAATCCAATGAGAATGGTTTGAGTGTTTCCGGTTCAGGTCGTGGCTGTAATACTCTGGAAGGACAGTTTGAAGTGCTTGAGATTTCCTATGACGCAGATGGTAAGCTCAGCAGTTTTGCAGCGACATTTGAACAACATTGTGAGAAAGCTGATCCGGCCTTATTCGGTACTGTCAGTTTTAACTCAAGTTTATCGACACCAACGACAACCGTGCCGGATAATGTCAATATCACTGTAGATTTAAAAGCGAACAGTGTCGATGGTCCAGTTACAATTAAAGCTGGTGATACCGTTAATTTAAACTGGTCAATTCAAACCGATTCGACAGATATTACTGCAGAATACTGGTTGGGACTGATTGGAACGTCCAGTGAGAAAAAATGGTTTAACAGTGGCCGTTGGCAAAATACGCCAGGTTCATTGATCTGGAAGACAGATACAGTCAAAAGCGCACAGCGAGACTTCAGCTGGACTCCGCAAGTTCCTGGTATTTACATGTTGCAATTAATACTGGATACCCAAACGACTTCACCTGTGAAGATTGATCAACTGTCAGCGCATGACCACGTTGTTATTATCGTAGAGTAATTTTTACAAACGATTCGTGCAGCACCATCGTTACCACAGGGTAACCATTGAAATTCTGAAATTTCAATGATGCTGCGCTAGAAAATTTGCATGTCTCACAAGTGTTCGTTTGCTCGCAAATCCAGTGCCAGCTTGACGAGCCCTTGTTGAACATGCCTCACAACTGTTAATTCTGACGGTTGTATCTAAGAAGCTGCCTGGTTAAAAAGATATCCGCTGCAAAGCCCTTGAAATCGGTGTATTGTTGCGCTGCTTCTCGTTAAACAGCACAACTGTTCGCCTCGAAGCATCAAAAAAATCCCCCGATTTCAAGAACTTTTCGCATGGACATATTTTTTCCAGATAACTTCTAAGTTTGATTAACACCTTAAAATCCCTCCCGGTTTTTTGTCAGCAGCTCATTGTCCGGTATTCTGAAGTATAATAAGCGGCCATTACGTTTATTATCAAAATATTGAATGCAGGCAGCCAGCAAGACAAATAACAAAAAAAGCTTTATTCACTCAAATACCATCCATTTATTTTGGGAGTTTCTGCGCCGTGAGTTAAAGAATCGTTATATTGGTAGTTCTGCAGGTGTGCTTTGGGTATTTTTTCAACCTGTGTTAAAGCTTCTGATATATTCGTTTGTGTTTTCTGTGATCTTTCGTATTCGTTTTACACAGTTTGGAAACGAAGGGTTTTTGCCCTTTGTTGCTGTCGGGTTATGGCCGTGGCTGGCATTTAGTGAAGCACTTCAGCGCAGTGTCAGCGCGGTTCAATCTCATGCCAATCTGATTAAAAAGATCAAATTTCCTCACCAGATCCTGGTGTTTTCCTCTGTGTCGGCTGTCTATCTTATTCATCTTTCCGGTTTACTGTTGGTTTTGTTAATTTTGATGTTGATGGGTTACACCATCCATTTCGCAATGTTACCGGTATTATTAATTTATTTCTTGATGCAAATCCTGATTTCATTAGGCCTGGGTTTTATTTTGGCGTCTTTTCAGGTTTTTTTGAAAGATGTCAGTCAAATTGTGACATCGACGATGATGTTGATGTTTTATCTATCGCCGGTGTTGTACTCTGTTAACCAGGTTCCCGAACAGTATCGACAGTTTTATCTGCTGAATCCCATGGCGTTTTTGATTGAACAATATCGTCAACTCGTTATGGGAGGAACATGGCCAGTTCACCAGCTTGATATCATTGCAGTTGCAGCATCGCTGTTTGTCTTTTTTATTGGGTATCTGATTTTTGGACGATGCAGCCGCCGATTTGAAGAATTTATCTAAATGAGCGTTCTAGCTTCTGTCAACAACGACACTTTAATCGAACTGGATGCTATTTATAAATCCTACCCTAAGCTGCGAAGCTCGAGTGATCGTTGGTTGGCCTTGGGGCAGGTTTTACTTGGCAGAGACATGTCCAGACGACACCAGGTTTTACAGGATGTATCATTTGTCTTGCAGCGCGGTGAATCGTTGGGAATCATCGGAGAGAATGGGGCAGGGAAATCCACTTTACTCAAAATCATTGCTGGTGTAATTAATCCCACCCGGGGCAAGCTGGTTGTGAATGGTCGCCTGGGTGCTTTACTGGAGCTTGGAGCTGGATTCCACCAGGAGCACAGCGGACGGGAGAATATCAGGATTGCAGCTGGCCTGATGGGTCTGTCGCGTGAAGAAATCAAAGCAAAGACGCCACAAATCATCGAGTTTGCCGATATCGGTTCTTATATTGATGAGCCGATCAAACATTACTCATCGGGAATGGTGGTGAGGCTGGGGTTTGCGGTTGTCAGCGCCATGCAACCGGATATTCTGATTACCGATGAAGTGTTTGCAGTAGGCGATGAATCGTTTCAGAAGAAATGTACGGCCTGGTTACATGATTATCGCGAACAAGGTGGCACCTTGCTGTTTTGTTCGCACAGCATGTTCCATATTCAGAAACTGTGTCAGAAAGCGTGCTGGATTCACCACGGTCAGCAACAAATGTATGGCGATGCATTTGATGTTACCCAGCATTATCTGGCATACCATGAATCCAAAGCGGAACAGCATAAAAAAACTGTCATAGAAAACCAGACTTCGGATTCTTCGAGTGAATATCGTGTCGAACACGTGCATTTGATACAATCGGGCGAAATCGTCATTGACCCGATATACCGAATCGGCGATACCTTGACTGTGACTGGGCAGGTGTGGTCACCAGATGGTCGTCAACCGCATATCGCAGTTGGTATTGTTCGGGCAGACGACACCCCGGTTTATGGGTGTACATCGGAGATGACGGGTTATCAGTTACAACGAGTGGCTGACAATCAATTTGCGTTTTGTATCAAATTCCCGGATTTGATATTGTTGCCGGGTAATTATATGGTGAAGTCACATGCGCTTGACCCGGAAGGAATGCGTTTGTTTGACACTGTGGAGTTGGCGTTCCAGATGATGGGTCAAACCAGAGAGTTCGGCGTTTGCCGGCTACAACATCAATGGGGTGAAGGATGATGCAAGAGCGTGGACTGGATAGTGATTCCCGACATATCTATCAAAGGACAGATGTTTCTGGAGAGCGCAACTCGATTCAGGTGATCTGCGACAAAGTCCAACCAGAAAGCCTTGTTCTGGATCTTGGTTCGGGCAGTGGACTGTTAGGGCAGTATCTGCATACTCAAAAACACTGTATTGTTGACGGAATTGACCAGTATCCAGAGCAGGCAGGTGATTCTGCGCATTACCGGAATTTATTGCGCGCTGATCTGGAAACTGTAGAGCTGGCAACCCTGGTTTCGGATCAGTATGATGTGATTGTGTGTGCTGACTTGATCGAGCATTTAAAGCAGCCTGAAAAACTGCTGGGGCAGCTCAATGAGTTACTGAAACCGGGCGGGCGTTTAGTGTTGTCTATACCCAATGTTGCTCATATTGCTCTGGTCAGCGATTTAATCGAGGGGATATTCGAATATCGCCAGGAAGGTTTACTTGATGCGACGCATTTACGGTTTTATACCCGTGCTTCCTTATCCCGGATGTTAAGCACTTGTGGTATTGCAATCAATGACATTGATACCATTGAGCTGGATCCCCGTGAAACAGAGTTTGAATATTGCCCGGACAGTTTTTCCCCTGGATTATATGACTTGCTGGCGTCCAGAGCGGACAGTTTGACTTATCAGTTTATAGTTGATGCTGAATTTGACCAGAATCGAGCAGAACAATACCAGGAGACCAAGCCTTCAGCCGGTGAATCACCTGTGCATTTAAGTTTTTTAACGCAGTTGTATTGGCGATCTGGTACAGATGATTATTCCGATGCACGCAGTGAGTCTGCTATTGGCAAGATTGGTGAAGAAAAGCAGCACATCGTGTTCAGCCTTCCCAAGTTGCCTAACGGTTGTGCTGCGCTGAGACTGGATATTACTGATCGCCCCGGTTATGTACGCATCGAATCGATTCGGCTCTTGAGTCCAATAGACACCTTGTTGTGGCAATGGGAGGGTGATGCTCAATCACTATTTGCATTCGGTCACAGGCAAGGCGTTGGGGTTGCCGATAATACTTCAGCTGAACATGGAGTGGTTGTGCTGGCTAATTCGGCTGAGGGTTTTTTCGAATTACCGATTCCAGCTTCGTTGCTGAATGATTTTACCGATGGGGGCACTCTTGAGGTGGTTCATTCATTCCCTATGTCGGCGGATTATATGGCGTTATCACCGCGATTGACTGAGATATATGACAGGCAAACTCAACAGATTGATCATTTGACGAAACGCATCGAGACGCTCAACAGCCAGCTTGCCTTGAGCGATGCCAGGCGCAAATCGCAGGATTCCAACCCAGGTCAGCGAGAGGAATTGATCATAAATCAACAGCATGAAATTGAAGAATTGAAACATCTGACTGAATTGCAAATTCAGCAAATTCTGGAGCGCGAACAGTTGATTGAGGAACGTGACCATTGGTTGCTGGAAAAACAGGATCGGGCTGAGCGCCAATACCAGAAAATGCAACATATGGAAGATTTGATGAAAAAGCATCATATCGATATTACACAACGTACCAGTCAGGTTGAATCCAGAGAACAGACAATCGGTCAGGAATTGCAGACTCGCGATGATTCAATTACTGACCTGCACAGAGAAATCGAGTCTCTTCAAGAACGGCTTCAATACCAGATGAGTATGACTTTCTGGTTGTCCCGACCATTGATTTTTGTCAGGGATCGGTTTTTCAATAAAATCCCATAATGCACGATTTCTGTGTCGATATTATTATTCCGGTTTATAACGCCGCTGATCATGTCGAGCGATGTATTGATAGTGTTTTGTGCAATACATTCAGTGAATTTAATCTGATAGTCATCGATGATGCATCTCCTGAAGCGGCTACCAGGCAATTGATGGGCAAGCTAAAAGACGTGGACGATCAGCGTATTACAGTTTTGACCAATCCGGAAAATTCAGGTTTTGTCGGAACTGTTAACAAAGGAATGACAATCAGTACACGCGATGTTGTGCTATTGAACTCAGATACAATCGTCACCAAAAACTGGTTGAAACAACTCAAGCAATGTGCAGTATCGGATCAGACAATCGGGACTATAACGCCATTCTCGAATAATGCAGAAATTTGTTCTTTTCCGAATTTTTGTCAAGATAACCCTGTGCCTGACAACCCGGAGCGCATCGCTCAAAGTCTTGCGGCTGCGGAACAAGCTGTGTATCCCGAGATTCCGACAGCTGTCGGGTTTTGCATGTATATCACACGCTCACTTCTGGACGATGTCGGCAATTTCAATGAGCAGGCATTCGGACGCGGATATGGGGAGGAAAATGACTTTTGCCGCAGGGCTGTTCAAGCTGGGTATCGCAATGTGTTATGCGATACAGCGTATGTTGTTCATGTCGGATCGCGTTCATTCGGGCTGAAAAACAGGCGCATTGCGAACGTAATATGCAGGTGTTGTTGAGTCTGCATCCTGACTATCTGGACATTGTCAGCGCGTTCATTGAAAACGACCCGATCAAGCCCATCAGGGAAGCGGCAATTCAACGTTTACAGGAGCAACATCAGGCAAGCAACTCCAGTCAGCCAGATACATGGCTGGGTCAGCTTCTGTCAAATGCGATAAGTTTCGTTAGACGATGAAATCAATGGTGTCTGGTTCTCCATGAATCTATTCTTGAAGTCAAAACGATATATTCCTGTAGGCGGGAATCAAAACAAATTTTTATCACTAAGCGAATTCTACCAAGTGAGTGTTTGAATGACCGAATTTAAAGGCGTTTCATTTTCAATCAGTTCCAACAGCCAGACCAAACCACAGGCTGATTACTATGCATTTGATCAGTGTGCGGCGTTTTCTCTGCCCGATGGAATGGTAATGTTGAACAGTTATCGAACAGGTAAACGTATTCTTATGCCGGCTGATAGTGTCGGTTTGCTTAGTCAATGTACAACATTTAAAAGCATAGATGCACATATTGAGCACTTGATTAACATTGAACCAGGTGTTGCCGAACATAAACAACAGATTAGCCAGATTTTTGAAGATTTGAAGCATCAAGGTATGCTCGAGTCAGCGCAACAGTTGATTGGTCGTCTTAAACTGGCGCCAGAGCAAGCAGATCATCCCGCTGATTTTGCAGGTGTGTTTATTCGTACTTGCGACAGACCGGAGCAATTAAGCAGGCTCATGGGAAGTTTTGCTGACAATCAGAAGCTGTATGGACAGGCTTTTCGCTTTTACGTGGTTGATGATTCCAGGAAACCGGAATCTGGACAACAGAATCAAAAGTTGTGTCGTCACTATCATGAAGAGCTGGACCTTGACGTTGACTATTATGGAGAACAGGAGCAAAAAGAGTTTATCAGTCACCTGATCCAGCATTTTCCTGCTTATGAGCAAATCATTCAGTGGTTACTGGGAAGAGCAGAACATTTTGATTCCAGTCAGTTTAGCGGTGGTCGATTGTTGAATCATATTATTCTTAAAGCGGCGGGTCAGCGGTTCGCAATTTTTGATGATGATGCTGTCTGTCAACCCTATCAATCTCCAGAGGCAGACCATCGCTGGAATTTTAACAGTTATCCCAAAGATACATGGTTTTATGAAAACAGGGAGCAGTTATTTAATGCCATCAAACCACTCGAATTTGATCCGCTCTCCAGTCATCTCGAAGTTCTTGGTTGCTCTGTTGGTCGTGTATTACGTGAGTTGTCGGCTGTTGAGTTAAGCCTCGATACATTGCAGGGAGTTAGCTCTGAAAAAACCCGTAATTTGTCAGCAGATACCAGAGTATTGATTACACGTAACGGGACATTTGGTGACCCTGGCACAGCGTTAATGACATGGATGTATCAACAGGGTGGAAAAACCTACCAGCATTTGATTGAAGACGAAGAGCAATACAGGAAGTATGCATCAAACAGGACAACCTGGTTGGGGAGTCACACTTTTAGAGCGGTTAACGAAAGTGCCTTGATGACAACAACATTGACCGGAATCGATGGGTCGCAAATCATACCTCCAACGGGTCCGTATTTTCGCAATGAAGATTATTTATTCAGTCGACTGCTTAAATTTATCCATCCAGATAGTTTGATCTTCGAATTTCCCTGGGGTTTGCCGCATTTACCAGAACCAGCCCGTCAATGGCATACAGCCAAACTGGATGAGCCAAAAACAGTTGGAATTCTTGGTTTTATGGCCGATCTAGCGAACAACGTGCAACGTTTATGCCTTGCTGAAGCGCCACAACAACGCTTGGACTATGTTGGCGAAACTTATCGTACACTGGCGAATGCTTCATACAAGGATTTAAGCCAGGGAATAGAGGAGAATTTACTTCATGCGCGGGTTGCTGTGATCAATGATCAGCAATCCATGCTGGCTCAGCAACCTGATTCGCCGGAGTTCTGGAAGAAAGATGTTTTGAGACTTATCGAAACAAATAAAAATGGGATCGCCCAGGTCGATCAACGGTTATTCCCTGACGCAGGTATTGGTGAATCCCGACAGCAACAGGTTGATGAGTGCAGGAAAACACTGGGAGTGTTTGGTGACAGTCTGGCGATATGGGTGCAGTTATGGGATTACTGCAGAAAGAATAACACGCGTACTTGATTGATTCATATTTACTAGTCGTAAGGACGAAGCGTTGCTGACTGTCAAATATATTCTGTTTCCAGCATTGGTAATAACGAGTGGTGTAAGCAGCTGGATAAAGGAAAGTAAAAAAACTGATAAATAGCATGGTTTCCAAGCGCTAAAAGTGACATAATCTTTCACGCAATCGCATAAAGCCGATAAGGCAGGAAAAATTTCTCTTGGTAAACAAAATAATTAGACAAGGTTGAATGATTATGAGTATGGAAGACGAAATTAAAGAATTTTCCGAATTTTTAAAACAACAAAGAGATGAAATTAATCTAAAGCTTCATCTTGGTGGCATGGAAGCCAAAGAAGAGATGGAGAAAGCTGAGGAAGTTTGGGAAAGTTTCATGGAAAAAATTGATGATATAGGCGATGATGCCAAGGAAACTACGTTGGAATTAATACAAGCCGCGGAAGGCATAGGCTCAGAGCTAAAGGAGTCCTATGAAAAACTTGTTAGTCAGTTAAAGTCCTAGAGGTTTATTAATAATTGACATGCTTGCTGCCAGGCATTATTTGCAATGTCTAGCAATTAGCTGTTAATTAAATTCAATACGGGAGAGAAAGCGAGGCTCTCCCGTATGTATGATGTCGCAGGATTCAATGTGCTGGAGTTGAACAACGTTCAACTCAATCGAGTATCAAGTTTGTCAATCGCATGAACTGGTGCATCATCTCCACTCATTAAATCAGTTATTGCAGCATAGACTTTCTGATGACGCTTCACTTGTGAAAGTTCATTGAACGAAGTGGAAATAACACATATTTCGTAGTGACGGTTGCTGGCCAAACGCACGTTTACATCGGCGTGTGGGATTGTTGCTTCTATTCTTTTCTTGATCTCATCAGAAAGATCGATAGGATAAATATTCAATTTTTAAAGCCCCTTCAATAAGCAAATATTTTGTGTTGATGTGTCCGGCTATTAAATCTCAATCCGAATGATTAAAGCAACCATTATCAGCGGGCTAATCGCATTCGTATTGATAGTTTCAGGATTAGTCGTTTTTTCCGCGTTTTACGATCAGCCCGGGCTGGCCAAACCCGTCATAATCAATGGATCTGATATGGTTTTACACAGAGGCCAGGGTTATAAAACTGGTCATCAACTTGTTGTGAAAGCCGCTGATTCAGAAAAACGTATCAGAATTATCACCCAAAAACTATCATTCAAAGCTGAAAACATGCCTTTTATGGCATGGACGTTCTCACATTTTGGTCCAAGGACTGGTGTCTGGGTGGGCTGGGTTAACAGTGATAACCCTCAAAAATTAAATATGATACCTGCAATTCTTCCTTTTGATTCAACAGCAGTATACAGAATGAAAGATCACTCGGACTGGAAAGGTGAAATAGTTGCACTTGGGTTTGGTTTTGACCGTCAAATGTATGAAGACTTTAGCTTGGATTCAGTGGAAATCAGGCCGTATTCGGTTGAGTCTATGTTGGAAAGTATATGGGATGAGTGGACTGCTTTTGAAGGTTTGAGCCTTAAAAGTATCAATGTGATTAAAGGTGGATATGATACATCATATATAAGACCTGTGTTGATTTTGTTGACTTGGTCTTTGATAACATTTTTAGTATTTTTTGTGATACAAAATAAAAAAAGAATACATAACAAATTAAATGTTCTTGTGTTTTTTTTATTGTCAGGCTGGTTTATTCATGACATATTTTGGCAAATCAATTTATTTCGTCAAAATATTCTTAGTTATAAACAATATTATGGAAAGACACTAGCAGAAAAGCAACTACTTGGGACGGATTCTGCGCTTGTTATTTTGTCCAATCAAGTTAAGCGCTATATTAAAGATAAAAAAGCCAGAGTGTTTTTGACAGGCAAAGGTCAATCAAATGGAATTATATATGAGCAGCCAAGGCTTCAATACTACT
>JAHZJL010000132.1 GCA_022600935.1 Gammaproteobacteria bacterium | reverse complement strand
GTGAGATTACCGATTCCACAGAACAAGTCAAGAATTGTATCATTTTGCTCAGGTTGCATAAGCTCGACAACCCGAGAAATCATCTTGCGGTTGATTTCAAGATTGACCTGGGTGAATTCAACTGGTTGGAACCAATAGGTAATATCAAATTCTGGAAGATTGTAATTGAGTTGTTCTCCACTACCACAGACCAGTTCAATGTGGCTGGGCCCGTTGCGTTGAAGATAGATTTCAATGTGATGCTGTTGGCCGAATTCAGCGAGTTTTTGACGATCCTCTGTCGCCATATCCTCCAGATGACGAAAAACCATTGCAGTCAGGTTTTCTCCGACTGCGACCTCAATTTGAGGTATTTGGTTGCGGAGGCGAAGAGTACCGATTAGATCAGATAGATTATTCAGTTGACAGGAAACGATTGGATCCAAGATTTCACAGGAATGCATATCTGCGACATAACGTGTGCCTTTTTCCCGAAACCCGACCAGTACCCGTCCTTTGCCAGGTACATCACGGACTGTCAAACGTGCTTTTGAACGGTAACCCCATTGTGGTCCAGTTAATACAGGTAACACCTGTTCTGGCATGACTTTGCCGATACGCTGTAATTGCTCAATCAATAGGTGTTGTTTTTGCTCGATCTGATCCTCAGCACCAATATGTTGTAGACTGCATCCACCACAATAACCAAAATATTCACATTTTGGTTGAATGCGTTTTGGCGACGCAATCAGGACTTCACTCAGTTTACCTTCTGCAAAATCGCGTTTTTTACGCGTGTATGTAAAACGGATAGACTCGTTAGGTAATGCACCATCGATAAAAACAACTTTATCATCGACGTGAGCGACACCGCGACTATCATGACTAAGAGATTCCACAGTGGCATCAATCGGGTTATTGGAAAATTGTTTACGCCGTGCGCGTCTTGACATGATTGGCGCCTGTTAACGTTGTTTCCAGCCAGAGCCATCGTTATACCACCAACCTGCTTGTGCTTTGGCGATCCAGCGGCGGGCAAATGTTTGCTGAATCTGTTGAGCCCACTCTGGATGGTCGTTTGCAACAGCGATTGCCTGATAGAGCGCACGTCGATCATTGTTTTCTGTATTTACCAGTTGTTTTACCTGGTTACGAATTGCTAATGCAATGCCGCCTGGGTTTCGGACCGTGATAAAGCCGTCATTTTGAACGCCAACTGATCCGTTTGCATAAAATTCCTTTAAGGCATTGTAACGTGCACGCATTGAGGCTTTTAGTTTGCGAACGTCTGCGCTGTCAGCATTCAAGTCTGCCTCAGCAGCATTCGCAGGTGCTATCAAGGTGTTTAGCATGGAGACAATCACTGTTTCCAGTGCGCCATGTTGGTTATAACTGAACGGGTCATCCTCAGCCGGAAGTGGGCTGCCAGGATCTTGATCTGGAGTCATCTCCTGGATATTTGCACCTTCATTCTGGATTTCTTCAATAATCTCATCAGCGACTTTTTCTGCAGCAGCGGCTGGAAAATAAATGTTAATTGTGACGCAAGCAGCCAATAAACTGAATAAGGTAAAAGTCATAAATTGAACGCGAAACTTCATGGTTTGTTCTCCCGATAAATTGTACTGAAGATGATTCATTGTTTTATTGTGTATGATACGGCTTAACTGAAACTGATGCTTCGTAAATCTATACGTGCTTGGCTTGATTGGTTATTGAACAACGGGACTGGATTGTGCCGTGATACGTTTTAAGCGTGTCGCAAGCTCGCTCCAGTTAACCCGTTGCTCATATCCGATGACATTAATTTGTGGCGCTAAAGTTCCTTTAATTAAATAAAAACCCTTGTTTTCAGCGGGTGCAACTCCCTTTAGTTCGCACACATTGTCACGCAGTTTACAGCTAAACCCAAGTCGGCTGTAAAAAAACGATTCAAACAATTTAAGTACACCACGCGATAACAAGTCTGCCGGACTGCTACCACCTAATGAAGCAATATTTTGAACCGCTTTTTGACTGATAGAGTAGGGCAGAAAACGATTTTCTGGAGTAGAGAACGCAGCATCAAACGCAATGACTTTCTGATTTTCTATACGTAACCCTTTGATTGTTCCATTTAACTTTCCTTCAATATTGCCGAAGGAGAAGCGTTTGCTGAGTTTGCCCAAATCCAGTTTTTCAAACAGAATATCAGCAGTCAGGATTGGATATGAGCCGAGCATGCCATCGATTTGTAAATCTTTAATTTCAATTTTTCCACCAAACACATCGATGTGTATTGAACTGTCGAGTCTTAAGCCCCCTTTTTCTAACCGGACGGAGGGGATTGATGCTGAAAGATAACCTGCTAACGGTGGCAAATTGAAGGCTTTACTCAGAGCAGTCAGTGATATGTTGTTGATTTCAGTTGCAAATGAAAAATCAATCGTTCCGTTATCAAGTTGTTTCAGATCAAGATGATCGAACTGCATTTCTCCGTCTAGTAACGGTAATGTTACATTTCGCTCGAAGTTTATTTGTTGTCCACAGGCTTTAAAACGCAAG
>JAHZJL010000131.1 GCA_022600935.1 Gammaproteobacteria bacterium | reverse complement strand
CTGGTTTCATTCGCTATCCGAGGATTGGTCTATCACCACACGCTGGCAGCGTTATCTCTTCGATGACAATATCCAGGGTGAAGATGCCGATTACAATCTGTTCAGCGCAGCGCTGAATTTTCGCGACCTGGTCACACTGCGTGCCGGTTTTTCAGATAATTTCTATGCACAGGATGCTGCATCTGGCCATTATTTACTTAATCTCCGCTACCCGCTGACAAACTCCTTGCAGATTTCCGCTGCGGTTGACTATAACCAGACCCGGCAAACATTTTTATACGATTATCTGGGCTGGAATGCTGGGTTTAGCTGGTTCCATCCATATGGTGTTGTGGATGTGCGCTATGTGGATTCCAAAGAACTCAATAAAAAAAATCCGGATCCCAATAGCTGGCGGTTTTATCCTAATTCAGTTGATGCCAAGGTTGTGGTCTCAGTGTCTTTCGGGTTTTAAGCAACACGCTTACAGTTTTCATCAAGGTGTTGGAATTTTCAAACCGTTTTGAACTATTTTCCGTATTCCGGTAATTAACAAGGCAAGTACGGCTTTGATCAGAAAACTACTGTGTATGCCCATTAAAGGAAAACCTACGCATTCATCTACTCAACATCGCGGATCAGTCAAACTGAGTGCCGATGATTTGCATGATGCCGAGCTTATTTCCAGGACTGCGAACGGCAACTTGCCTGCGTTTGAGCAGCTGTATCACCGTTATTACAAACGCTTGTTTCAATTCTGTTACCGACTGAGCGGCAGACTGGATTTGATCGAGGATATTATCAATGATGTGTTTTTCCTGATATGGACTAAAGCTGAGTCATTCAACAAACACAGCCGGCCTTCAAGCTGGATATTCGGTGTTGCTTATAACAAGTCGCTGAGTCATTACCGACAAAGCAAAATACAAGCTTGCGAAATTTCGGTTGAAGACATTGACGACCACTTGATTCCCGGCCCCGACCACTGGTTGGCGCTGCTGGAAAATCAAAACTGGCTGGAAATTGCGTTTGAATGTCTTTCTCCCGAGCAACGCGCAGTGTTGGAGCTCACATACTGGCACGGTCTGCATTATCAGGAAATCGCAGAATTGATGGGTTGTCCGGAAAACACCGTTAAAACGCGCATGTTTTATGCCCGTAAACGGCTCGCAACGGAATTGCTGAAAGATCAGTCAGAACTACCGAACACGTCAGGTGGCCAATGAAAACCATGAAACCCGATCAGCAATTGGATCATCACGAGATTTACCCGGCATTACCCTGGTATGTCAATGACAGTATCAGCGACGCTGAACGCTTGAAAATCAATGATCATCTGGTCAACTGCCTGACCTGCCGGGTTGAAGTCGAGCAATTGAAACAGCTATCAAACCTGGTGATCCGCTCCAATCAGGATGAACTGTCCGGACATCCTGCGTTTGCGCGTTTGAGGTCGCAAATAACCCATCACCCCCAAACTAAAGCATCGGTTCAGGGGTGGCTTGCTCAACGTATTCAGCACATCGAGCATACCATGTTGAAACCTGGTTTATTGGCTATTGCCACTGTAATCGTTGTGACATTGACCTGGTTTGTTTTCAATAACCAGCCAGTCCCTGACATTGGACAAAAACCGGGTTATCACACCTTATCCAGTCAAACAGCGGATGTTATGCAGACAACGGATATTCGTGTCGTGTTTAGCGAGAACACTCGACCCACTGCTATTCAGCAATTGCTTGCAACCATCGGTGCTGAGATTGTCAGTGGCCCCAGTGTAAATCGCGCTTACCGGGTCAGGCTAACGCTCAACAACCACAATCAACATCAATTGGCTGTGTTACAACGCTTGCGCACAAATCCACACGTTTTACTCGCTGAGCCAGCGATTACCACTCTTCTGAACAATCCAGCTGCTTCACAGTAACCCTGCAAACGCTCAAGCCTATTTGCTGATGAAAACAATTCTCTGCTGTGTTTGTTTAAGCCTGTTGCTGATGTACCAGCAACCGCTGTTAGCCGGACATGAATCACTGGTCAACTCTAATGACAGCGAATTGCTATATCGTTCTGAATATGCCCACCGTGTGATTCTGGTGACTTTCAATGATGCCTCCATCAATCGGCCGCGAATCAGCACGCCATTCAACAAATACCGGCAACGTGGTGCGTATCAGACTTCGGGGTGGCAGCAGCACATCAGCGCTGAGCTCGCCGATGATTACCAGCTGACTCCAATCAGCGGCTGGCCAATCAGCGAGTTGGGGGTGTATTGTGCGGTATTTTTAATTTCACACGATACTCAAATCGAACACGTCTTGCAGCAATTAACTGCTGATAAGCGCGTCGATCTGGCGCAACGTATGTTGTTTTACCAAACTCAGTCGCATTACAGCGATCCGTATTTCAAACTGCAATCACATATTCAACAGATGCAGATTGCCGAATTGCATCAATACAGTACCGGTAAGAATATTAAGATTGCATTGATCGATACCGGAGTTGATCTGAATCATCCTGACCTGAAACAGCAAATCAGTGATTCACACAATTTTGCAGAAGCAATCTCTTCGTCATTCAGTGAGGATATTCATGGCACTGCACTGGCCGGGGTGATGGTTGCCAGCGCAGACAATGCCACAGGGATTGTGGGTATCGCGCCGGATGCCAATTTGATCGTACTGAAAGCCTGCTGGCCACTATCCAATGACTCAATCCAGGCGACTTGCAACAGTTTTACCCTGGCTTTGGCCATTAATAACGCGATTAAACGAGGCGCCAATATACTCAACCTGAGCCTGAGTGGTGAACATGACCCTTTGATTGAGAAACTGCTGACAACCGCACTTGATAAACACATCGCTATCATCGCTGCTACAAACAATACAAATACTGAACATCAGTTTCCAGGTTCGATGCCAGGAGTCATCGCTGTCAGTCAGACTGAACCAGGAATGAACAAACAAACCGACCAGACTGGTCAACAGACGATTCTAGCGCCTGGCGAGGAAATTTTAACCACCATGCCCAATGCCGGTTACGACTTTATCTCCGGCAGCTCTCTATCTGCCGCTCATGTTTCGGCTATATCAGCTTTGCTGATTGAACATCAACCTCAAATCAGGCCGAATCAAATCAAACACCTGTTGCAAACAACTGGTATCAACGAGCTAATCAGTATTTTTCAAAATAACAGAATTAACACAACCCGGCGAATCTCCGGAAACGCTGACTTAAATCATGTTATTGATAAAGGAGGAAACAATGAAAACTCTATTTTTTTCAATCTTACTCAGCTTTAGCCTGATTCAATCCGTATACGCTCATCCAGATACTGGATGGTGGTGGAATGAAGATGAACCCGG
>JAHZJL010000130.1 GCA_022600935.1 Gammaproteobacteria bacterium | reverse complement strand
GCTGCCTGCGACTGTCCCGGTTGCACGTAAGTCATACAGGCCACTTTTGGAAACATTGACAATATAATCCTCAATTGTTGTGCTCGTCGTCGCTTCAAGTACTGACCAGGCATAACGGCTTGCTGATTCGGCTGCTTGCAGTGCTTTGTTGCGTTCCTGGGTGTTGAACACCATTTTTTCCTGGAATGTTACGGTTTGTGTTGTGGTTAACGCAACCATTGTTAAAACTGTTAACATAACCAGCCCGACAATCAATGCGGCACCTGTTTGAGATGATTTCAATGACGATTGAGTGCTCACTGGGATTATTTTGCTCATGTGGTGATTCATCGTTATAGAGTTCGGTTTCTGAGTGCCATAAAGCCAGTAAATGAGCGTCGCAACTTACGATTTGCTCCAGCTGCGGGAGTTGTATCTTTAATAAACGTAAATGCGCTGGCATCAAAACTGTAGGATTCATTTGATTCGACAAGGGCGACGGCTTCACTGATGAGTAATAATGCAATTCGGATACTGACGACTGATTTCCAGTCCGTGACTGCGGAAGCATTCTGGTAAACATCTGCATCACTGTCGCTGTCTGTGTCAACGCCATATTGGAGTTGCATGTTTTCTACATTTTTTATTAGTTGATTTTCTTGTAATACGGTCGTGTCACCAGCAGAGTTGACTGTTAAACTGGATTGAAACAATCCCGGATTTCCGTCAGCATCATTTTTAAGGTAATAAACAGTTGATCTTAATCTGGCAATTTCAGCATCAGTTCCATAGCTGTTGGTCACACTGGCTGAGCTGTTTCCTGGCGTGATGGAGCCTGTTGTATGCTGTATGGTCGTGACACCGCTGCTGCTGCTGATAGTCGTGGCCTGAAACATTGAAGCTTGTTCACAATCTGCAACAATTAAGATTTCTCCAGTTTTAAATCGATTCAGTGTTTCATCAACAGTGAAGGTGTCCTGGTCAGGGTTGGTACTAACAGGAATACCATCAGTCATGCCTTTAATAACAAGCACATCTGTTCCTTCCAGAATTCCGGATATCACCCCGCCACTGACTGAGTCACTGATGGTGAAGCTGCTACTAACATCATTGAAGCCTTGCAAGGTATTGGATAAATCCCAGGCAAAACTTGATTGGTTATTCAAGGTGTTTTCAACACCATCTGACAGATCGCTATAGCAAGCGCTGTAATCAGCCATTCTAATATCAGTTGTGAGTGTATTAATGGCAAGGCGGCCATTTTGCTGTATTTTGGATAAGCTCATTTGCAGACTGCTGGTCTGCCTGCTGGAAAGAAAAATATCAATGATTCCACCCATAAGGATTAATCCGACCAACAAGGCAATCATCATTTCAACAATGGTAAACCCTTGTTGTTGAGTCACTCTGGTTTTGATGGTGATGTTTTTCATAACTGCGCAGTCAAGACAACGTCTTTTGTGGAAGTACTTCCTTCTGCGTGTGAATCATTCCACTCAACTTTTACAACACACACTGCATTCGCATCACAGTTAATCGCTGCTTTTGCATTAGGAAGATTAGCGTCCAGTTGTTGAAACCAGCTATAGCGATCACTATCCGCAATGGTTGGTGTTCCCGAAGGTGCGCTTAAATCACTTAATGCGCTAAGGCTGATGTTGTAGTCTCCAGCAATAGCGCTTTGTCGGTTAGCTCGCATGTAATCAATTAAGTTGTAACTAAAGATAGTGCCTTGTGAGCGGATAAAAGCGCTGTCGTTATTTTTCAGGCTGGTCAGTTGTAAACCTGCAATTCCAAGTAATCCAACTGACATAACAACAGCTGTCACCAGCACTTCAACTAAAGAGAAGCCATCTGATCTCGCAAGTCTTGTGTCGCTGGTAAATCTTGTTTTTAAGCGTATTTTTTTCATTGTGTCTTCGGTGTTAACATCAGTGTTTTATCTGTCGATGTCTTGTTTTTAATTTAATCGTTGCATGTGTTTTTGCAGAATCTTTGGGTTACGCCATGTATGTAGGAATGACACGGCGTTATCTGTGGTCTTCATGCAAAATTACTTAACTAATTGGTCTGTTTAAATAAAAAGTACAGGTCGTAATTAGCATATCGGCTAAAATTGGTCTTGCTTTAGGGAAACCCCAAGAACAGAAAAGTTAATCAATACTAGAGTGATAAAAAGTCGGATAACACTTAGTCAATTAATTTAACTTTGAGATTGACCGATATAATTTATATAACGGTAGTATTGACTAGGACTAAAGCGCAATGAATAGGTTTTCAGATAAAGTGAGGCGTTTTTCAGATGAAACGGTATGATTTAGATGAATTATGCAAGCATCAATACATCTGATGTTAGAAGATTTTCTGGCTAAGGAGCCTTAATCAGGATTGAATTCAATAATGTATAGTGGGTTATACAAAGTTTTCGATGTATTAGATGGTTTTTTAATTGGGTTGAGTCAAATCAAGGTGTGATGAACAAATAAACGCGACATAGCCACACATCCAAGTACTGAACAGTTACAATTATTTTAACAGTTATGCTCAGTACTTAGAACCTGTTCAAGATCTCGATTATGGGATGCAGG
>JAHZJL010000129.1 GCA_022600935.1 Gammaproteobacteria bacterium | reverse complement strand
TTAACGGATCACGCTGAGCATACCCGCGCATCCCAACGACCGACCGCAAATGTTCCAACCGGTACGACCGATCTGCGTTGGACTGTGAATTATTATCTGGTCGCAATACTTTTTGTCATTTTTGATATGGAGGCCGTTTTTCTCTATATATGGGCTGCTGTTGTTCTGGAGACTGGCTGGCTGGCTTTTTGGGGAACCTCAATGTTTATATTGATACTGTTAGTCGCATTGGCATATGAATGGAGAATGGGTGTGCTGGAGTGGGGAAATAAACTTAAATTCAAACAACACAATAACTCAGGTCAATTTGGATCTAACTCGTTTGGAGCAAGCTAATGCGCTGGAAGCTAACCACACCGGATGAAGCCTTAGAAACCTCATCCCCTTCAATTGAAGAAGATTGGGTTGAAAAAAACATTCTGGTAGGCAAGCTGGAAGATATGGTTGCCTGGGGTAGAAGTAATTCTCTGTGGCCGTTCAATTTCGGCTTGTCATGCTGTTACGTAGAAATGGCAACCGCATTTACCAGTCGTCATGATATTGCCCGATTCGGTTCCGAGGTCATTCGCGCGACGCCGCGTGAAGCTGACCTGATCGTAATATCAGGCACACCGTTTCTAAAGATGGCGCCGGTTATTAAGCACCTATATGATCAGATAATGGAACCCAAATGGGTCATCAGCATGGGTTCATGTGCAAACTCAGGGGGAATGTACGACGTTTATAGTGTGGTGCAAGGTGCAGATCGCTTCATGCCTGTCGATGTTTACGTACCTGGCTGCCCTCCTCGACCCGAGGCATTGCTCTATGGACTGACATTGCTCCAAAAAGCAATACAAGATGGTTATGACAAGCAAAGACGCCCGATCGGTCATATCGTAACACCAGATGAGATTGATCATTTTGCTGCCAAGACCCGGTCGTGTAGGGATGAAAAAAATCAACAGCGCATGGCAACCACTCAACTTGAAAAACCCGACAAGGTGTAAAACAAATGCCCTCGGTCGTCGTCGAAGCAGAACAAAGTACGCCAATCAACGATTTAATGAATCGGTTTGATAGTCGAGATATCAAACTGCAAGAAACTTTTGACGATATTGCAACACTTTGGGTACCAGCATCAACATTAAAAACGACTTTAAGCCTTCTCAAGAGCAAGCCCTATCATTTTACTCTGCTGCTCGATCTGTATGGCGTTGATGAGCGATTACGTAAAAACAGACAAGGTCAACCAAACAGTGATTTCACATTAGTTTACCATTTAACGTCGGTGAGCCTGAACCAGGACTTCAGAATAAAACTTGCACTAACAGGCGATTATCCCACAGCGCCATCAATTACTGATTTGTGGCCTAATGCCAATTGGTATGAACGCGAAGCCTGGGATATGTTCGGAATAAAATTTGACGGGCACCCACTGTTGCGTCGAATTCTGACTCCACCTACGTTTGAGGGTCATCCACTCCGTAAGGAGTTTCCGTGCCGAGCTACCGAGCAGGAACCATTTGAACTACCTCCGGAACGACAACAGAAAGAACAGGAAGCATTACGCTTTATACCTGAAGATTTGGGCATGTTGCGTAAATCCGAAGACGCCGACTTTATGTTCCTGAATTTAGGCCCTAACCATCCCAGTGTGCACGGCGTTTTCCGGGTTGCCTTGCAACTGGATGGTGAACGCATTATCGACGCTGTACCGGATATCGGATACCACCACCGAGGTGCGGAAAAAATTGCCGAGCGTCAGACCTGGCATGGCTTTATCCCGTATACAGACCGCATTGATTACCTTGGTGGAGTAATGAATAACCTGCCCTATGTCATGGCGGTTGAACAGATGGCAGGCATCGAAGTTCCGCCTCGCGCACAATGTATTCGGGTGATGCTTGCAGAGTGTTTCCGCTTGTTGAGCCATATGCTGTTTTATGGCACATTTGCCCAGGATGTCGGGCAAATGTCGACAGTTTTTTACCTGTTCATTGATCGCGAAAAACTATTCGGCATTATTGAAGCGATTACTGGAGCTCGAATGCACCCCAGTTGGTTTCGTATCGGCGGCGTCGCAGGAGATTTGCCAAATGGATGGGATAAAATGATCAGAGAATTCCTCGATTATTTTCCATCTCGCCTGGATGAATACGACATCATGGCAATGGAAAACAGCATTCTCAAACAGCGCTGCATCGGCATCGGCGCATACAACACAGCTGAAGCGTTGGATTGGGGCATCACTGGACCGGGGCTCAGAGCAACCGGATCCGATTGGGATTTACGCAAAAAACGCCCATACAGCGGCTACGAGCAATATGAGTTTGATGTCCCTACCGCAGTAAACGGAGATACCTATGATCGTTGCTGGGTTCGTGTTCAGGAAATGCGCGAAAGTCTGCGCATCATCAGACAATGTCTGGACAACATGCCATCTGGCCCTTATAAGGCTGATCACCCGTTAACAACGCCTCCAGATAATGACCGGGGAAAACATGATATCGAAACACTGATTCAACATTTTTTGAATGTCAGCTGGGGCCCGGTTATTCCCGCCGGCGAGTGTTATCGTGCTGTTGAGGCAACCAAAGGGATAAACGGTTATTCATTATTCAGCGATGGCTCCAACACCAGTTATCGCACCCATATCAGAACACCTTCGTTTCCTCATTTACAGATGATTCCATTCCTGGGGCGCGGGGTATTAGTCGCCGATTTGATCGCGATTATTGCCAGTATTGATTTTGTGATGGCTGACGTGGATCGTTAATCAGATGGCGAATACAAACTACCACCAAAATCGACAAGCAGTGCAATTATCGGATCAGGAACGGACTGAGCTGGATCATATGCTGGAACATTACCCGGTCGCTTCAGGTGCCTCGATTGACGCGCTAAAAATGATTCAGAAATATCATGGATGGGTCAGTGACGAATATCTTCATGCTTTAGCCCTTTACATGCAATTACCTGTTGCTGAACTTGAATCAGTTGCCACTTTTTATAATCTGATATTTCGTAAACCAGTTGGAGAAAACCTGGTGCATCCTTGCGATGGAGTGAGCTGCGCAATCATGGGCTATCGCAAAGTCCATCAGCAGCTCAAAAAAACACTTGAAATCAATGACGGAGAAACTACAGAAAACAATGCATTTACGTTAATCCCGTTACCTTGTCTGGGTGCCTGTGATAAAGCACCGGTCGTTTTAATAAACCAAACCTTGCATGAAAATGTCAATCCAGATCAAGTCGCTGAGATTATTAATAACGTTACTGATGAGGCACACCCTGAATGACTAATCAGCAACCCAACAAACCGTTGACCCAATATTGCACCACGGGTCAGCCACTACAGTTAACTGCTTATCAGGAACAAGGGGGTTACGCGGGTTTTAGGGCAGCGCTTGAACAGTCACCAGGCAATGTTCTGGAGATAATCAAGGACTCCAGACTAAGAGGTCGTGGCGGCGCAGGCTTCCCGACCGGCTTGAAATGGAGTTTTGTGCCGCATGGTGATGATGCGCCAAGCCCTAAATATCTGGTCGCCAACGGAGATGAAATGGAACCAGGTGCATTTAAGGATCGC
>JAHZJL010000128.1 GCA_022600935.1 Gammaproteobacteria bacterium | reverse complement strand
CGATATAAATTTCCCGGCTGAAGGGGATTTGTCGGGTTCCCATCGATGGATTTTGTGGATGGTTGTCTGCGTTGAGTTGTTCAACCTGATTGTCCGGGTAGTTCGTCAATATGATTTTTAGCGGATCCAGTACCGCCATACGACGGGGTGCATGGTTGTTCAAATCGGTGCGTATGCAATCTTCCAGCACGCCCATTTCAATAACGTTTTCAACTTTGGTAATCCCGATACGGTTGCAGAAATCCTTGATTGCGGCTGGTGTATAACCACGTTTGCGCAAACCGGCAATCGTTGGCATGCGTGGATCATCCCAGCCATCTACGTGCTGTTCTTCAACCAGTTCGGTGAGTTTTCGCTTGCTGGTGACTGTGTATTCGAGGTTGAGTCTGGAGAATTCGATTTGTTGTGGCCGGTTCGGAGTATCGAGTGTTTCCAGAAACCAGTCGTAAAGTGGCCTATGGTCTTCAAATTCCAAGGTGCACAACGAGTGTGTGATGTTTTCCAGGGCATCCGATAAACAATGGGTAAAGTCGTACATCGGATACAGACACCATTCTGCGCCAGTTTGATGGTGAATCACACCGTGGCGGATGCGGTAAACTGTAGGGTCGCGCATATTGATATTAGGCGAGGCCATATCGATTTTGGCGCGTAATACCTTACTGCCGTCTTCGAAGTCACCAGAGCGCATTTTCATGAATAAATCCAGATTTTCTTCAACTGAGCGGTCCCGGAAAGGACTGTTTGTCCCTGGCTTGGTGAGTGTGCCCCGGTACTCACGGATTTGTTCGGCACTGAGATCATCGACATAGGCCTTGTTCAGCTTGATTAACTGGACGGCAAAATCAAACAACTGCTCAAAGTAATCGGATGCATAAAACATTCGATCCTGCCAGTTACATCCCAGCCACTTTACATCATTCTGAATCGCTTCGACAAAGGCGATATCCTCTTTTTGTGGATTGGTATCGTCAAAGCGCAGATTACAGGTACCGTGATAATCTTCAGCGATACCGAAATTCAATAAAACAGCCTTGGCGTGCCCGATATGTAAAAAACCGTTTGGTTCAGGTGGAAAGCGGGTTGCCACCCGTCCCTGGTGCTTTCCTGATGCGATATCCTGATCGACAATCTGGCGAATAAAGTTAGTCGGTTTTTTTGAATTCTCTTCACTCATGTCAGGTGGCCCGGATCAATTAATACTGTAAAAACGCTGTGATTGTAACTGATAATACTGGTTTTCGAGTAGAAATTATCAGAAAAGGAATTAATCGTGCCTAATATCAAATCAGGAATGATAATCAGGTACACACATAGAAAATGCCCGCAAGATTTTTAACAATGGCGGGCATTTCTATGTCTGGGGTTGATGTGTGTTCAATAAACAATCAACCCGGTTTGATGCGGAACTGTTATCAGGCCATTTCAAGCATCATGGTATTGAGCTTGTTGACAAAACCGGCAGGGTCTTCCAGTTGCCCGCCTTCTGCCAGGATTGCCTGATCAAACAGAATCGATGCCCAGTCACCGAACTGGTTGTCATCGATGTGTTGTTTCATGCGCGCTACCAGAGGGTGTGTTGGATTGATTTCAAGTATCGGTTTGCTGCTCGGCAAGTCCTGACCGGCTTGTTTCAGCAGGTTTTGCATGTACAAGGCCATGTCATGTTCGTTTAACACAATACAGGACGCTGAAGATGTCAAGCGGTTTGAAACCCGCACATCTTCAACCTTGTCGCCAAGTGCCTCTTTAAGCTTGTCGATAATATCCTTGGCTTGCTCGGCGGCTTTTTCCTGTTCTTCCTTGTTGTCCTCGCCTTCAAACTTGCTCAGATCCAGATCGCCTTTGGCAATTGATTGCAATGATTTACTATCAAATTCATTGAGACTGCTGACCAGCCATTCATCAACCCGGTCAGTGAGTAACAACACTTCAATGTCTTTTTGACGGAAAATTTCCATGTGAGGACTGTTTTTGGCGGCCGAAAACGTTTCCGCTGTAACATAGTAAATTTTTTCCTGTTCCGGCTTCATGCGGGCGACATAGTCCTGCAGTGAAACATTTTGCTCTTCACTGTCAGTGAAGGTGCTGGAGAATCGCAACAATCCGGCGATTTGCTCCTTGTTGGCAAAATCTTCTGCCGGACCTTCCTTGATGACCTTACCGAACTCATTCCAGAATTCCTGATATTTTTCAGGCTTGTTCTTAACCAGATCGTCGAGCAGGCCGAGTACCCGTTTCACCGATGCTTTACGCATGCTTTCGATAACCCGGTTACCCTGGAGAATTTCACGTGATACGTTGAGCGGTAAATCGCCGGAATCGATGACACCACGCACAAATCGCAGATAACGCGGCATTAACGTATCCGCATCGTCCATAATAAATACACGTTGCACGTAGAGTTTAATGCCGTGTTTCTGGTTCTGGTCGTATAAGTCGAATGGCGCCTTGCTGGGTAAATATAACAGTGAAGTATATTCCTGATTGCCTTCGACCCGGTTGTGAGCCCAGGTTAATGGCTCCTGCCAGTCATGAGACACGTGTTTGTAGAATTCCTGGTATTCTTCGTCTTTGATATCGTTTTTGGGACGGGTCCACAATGCACTGGCTTTATTCACGACTTCCCATTCTTCAGTCAGTTTGCCATCGTCATCAGTTTTGAGCATTTTGATCGGCAATGGGATGTGGTCGGAGTATTTTGAAATTATGCTGCGCAAACGCCATGAGTCAGTCAGCTCTTTTTCATCCTCTTTAAGATGCAGAATAATCTCAGTGCCATGTGCTTCCTTCTCGAAGGAATCGATGGTAAACCCGGATTCGCCTGTGGACTCCCACTGGACTCCTTCGCCTGCGGCTAGCCCGGCACGGCGGGTGTGCAAGGTGACTTTGTCCGCAACGATAAACGACGAATAAAATCCAACACCGAATTGACCGATCAGGTTGGCATCTTTAGCCTGGTCACCCGTCAGTTGCTGTAAAAATTCCTTGGTTCCTGATTTGGCAATCGTGCCGATATTCTCGATGACTTCGTCACGACTCATGCCGATACCGTTGTCTCTAACCGTGACAGTATTGGCATCCTTGTCATATTCAACTTCAATGCGTAATTCAGAATCACCTTCATAGAGTGAATCGTCAGAAACAGCTTCGAAGCGGAGTTTGTCACATGCATCCGCTCCATTTGATATCAATTCGCGCAGAAAAATTTCCTTGTTGGAATACAGCGAATGAATCATCAAATGCAGAAGTTGATTCACCTCGGTTTGAAATTGCATATCTTGTTTGCTGCTGGTTTCGCTCATGAATTAAAGCCTCGTTTTGATTGCGATGTTTCCGTTGCTGGGAGATATGGGGACGCTTGGACAACAATTCAAGACCAAAATAGAATTTGTACGAAATAAATAGTCTTAAAAAACGTGAATATTACCATCGCTCTGTTGATTTGATGATCTGTTTGCTATATTCCTTTTTGAGAATTTCAAATCAATATCAATGAGATTGTATGATCTCCGCTGCGATACTGAGCAATTTAAAAGCGATGGCCGAAGCGAGAGAATCTTAAGGCAGGTAAGTTATGCGAGAATTTAAGGAAATCCACCAACAACCTATTACCGACAACACCCCCTCCAAACCAGTGTTCAGACTTGTGGTTGTCGCTTCATTACTGATTGCTGCGACCTGGGTTAATGCTGCGACAATTTTTGTTGACAGTAACTGTTCAATTGATGAAGCATTAAAAGCCAGTCAGGATGATAAACAGGTTGGAATGTGTTCTGCAGGCTCCGGTGTCGATACGATTGTACTACCTGCCAACAGTAATTACATTATTCAGGTCAAGAGTTTAAAAGAAACCAACAATAATGATGATGATAAATCTGTTAAAAGTACTGTCGTCATTCGCGGTTGATTTTAGAGACGTTAAAATGACGTATAAGTTGATTGATCGAGTTAACAATTAGCAAGTCTGTTTCAATCGTTCACGGATTTCAGTTCAAAAATTTCTACAGATTTTTCAAAGATGCGATAATTTGCTGACTTCTACCCTTGGGTTCAGGACTACAGCAAAACATGACATCTGAATTACAACAACGATTACTCACGCATCAACAACGACTCGCATCGTGCCAGCAATGTCCAAAAATGACTGGACCGGTTATTATCGGACATCCTGTTGTTACCGACATTCTGCAGCTTGGCCAGGCACCAGGCATTCATGAAGCCAAAACTGGACGTCCTTTTTCCTGGACTGCCGGTAAAACCCTGTTCAAATGGTATCAACAAATCGGCGTTGATGAACATCAATTTCGATCCAATGTCTATATGGCGGCAGTATGCCGTTGTTTTCCTGGTAAACACCCCAAGCATGGTGACCGGGTTCCTGATAAGACAGAAATAACAACGTGTGAACAATGGCTGGATACCGAACTGGAGTTGCTCAAACCAAAACTGATTATTCCGGTCGGCAAACTGGCAATGACCCGGTTGATGTCGGTTGATAAATTAAAAGATGTTGTCGGCAAGACTCATCGTTTGCGGTTTCGCAACCAGTTCATTGATGTCATTCCCTTACCACATCCTTCCGGTGCTTCGACCTGGCACAATATGGAACCAGGCAAAACTTTACTCCAGGATGCGCTTGCCGAGATCAACAAACATCCAAGCTGGAAGAAAATCATGTACAGTGATCAGTTACAGGATGGATAAATCTTGGTTACAATAGCGGCTGGTTTTTGAATCACTGACTTTATTCAACCAGGAGAAATTCCAATGAGTGTAACTATGCAGATGAAGCGCTTGGTTTGCTTGATTGCCATAATCATGTTGACCGGATTGTTAAGTTCATGTGCGTCTTCAGGATCTTCGTCAAGGTCTGATCAGGCTTCAACGTCTACGCCAACACAACAGCCTTCAACACAAAAACAAAAGGCTGCTGCGATTAAAACAGTCAAAAATGGCAAGACACTGGCAATCCTTCCTGTTACATTTTTACCGGGAATCAAAATGCACGATGTGATTCGGGAACAATGCCTGTTACCGGAAAAACTGTCCGGTTTTATCAGAGATAATACTCTTGATCAGTATGAAAACGTGATTGTTGATGCCAGCCGAGTACCTTCTGGTGCT
>JAHZJL010000002.1 GCA_022600935.1 Gammaproteobacteria bacterium | reverse complement strand
GGCTCTTTATATTGGACAAGACTGTAATTTGAAAATGTCAAAGAGAGTTCCATAATCACGCAGGCACGGTACTATTCACACGAATTTTTGTTTTGTTTATTATCCGACCATGCCATGGTTTCAAGGCATCTCCGTTCCCTGCATTGCCCGCTATGTCATACTTTTGGGTAACCACAGCCAGCAGGTCTTTATTCAGAAGAATAACAAAACTCTATACCGAGGCCTGCTTTTCAAAGACTGCACTGGGGTATTTGGGTAAATGGTTACGTGTCACCGTAATTCCAGCCGGTGTAATCCAGTCCGGCCATTTCACAAAGCGCCGCCAACCCCGTGCAAAATAACGGCTGTGGTAGCTGGTGGGGATCCCGGGAATCTTGTCATAACCTTTGTGAGAAACCGGGTGAGTGAGCACGGTCCAGCGCGAAAAATTGCCCTGACTGATCAGATATGCCGAGAGTGGATTGGGCGTAATCCAGGCGCTTGCATAGTCAGCCAAGGAACACAAGCGCCACCAAAGCTCCAGCTTTCTTAAATGATGATAATCTTCGATATCAATACGCTGTTTGGTTGCATTGTGGATTTCATCAAGATCTTTCTCCAATAATGCGCGATTAACATGGTGGAAATTTCTTCGGTTCAAATGACCATTCCTCTTGTTATTGATGTGATGTCAGTTGTAAAACCGGGCATTATAACCCACTCAAAAACAAACGATCACATCACAAAACAAGACCAGACCAGCTAAGCAACGCGCTTTCAGACTTTATCAAAGTAGTATGATTGAAATAATGAAGTCTGGTTGAGCTCAATGCCATTTACTTGAGCAAGGCGTGGTAGATAAACAATCCGGCCAGCCCGCCAATAATGACAACTTGCAGCAATCGAACCAGCATATTCCTGCCAAACACGTTCTGCATGTCTGTTCGCTCGACATGTTGACCTTGCTTTATTGCAGGATACAGATATTTTTCCACATCATTTGCAGTAAACAAGTATTATAACTGGTTGACATTAAACAAGGATTGACCAATCACTATGCTCATATCATGAAACAGGATGTTATTTTTAGGACAAATTTTTTGCGTACCCAAGGCCGGGCGGATAAACAATCGATGTTCCGAAATACCAATTCTGCGCCGCAGTTGACATAGGAAAACAATCAACGACAATGCGCATAACAATAGCAGCGGCTTGAACTGGTCAATAAATGTCTCCAAATCACTGCCTCTCATCCATTCCAGAGCGAATGCAAGCAGCAGTAAACCAGCAATCAATAAGAATGCGCCAGACCCGATCAGCTTGAAGCGAAGCGATGGGGTTATCCAATGCTCAACCAGATCATTCGCGATTGTGTGTTGATCAATTGGCTGACCATGATCCTGTTCAATACCATGTTCATTCTCTTTGCGTGATTGCAGGTAAAATGCCAGCGCTAAACCACCCACCAGACTTGCTGCAAATAAAATTGTCAATCCGGTATCCAGATTTTGATAAAAGCGGCGTTGCTCAGTCAAATTTTCCCGGAGTTTTCTAATGACAGGTGAATTAAAATCTCCAAGCAACTGGCCATCAGGGCTGTATCGATAAATTCGATCCTGTCTGAAATCCGAAATCAGTACCTGATCATTCACTCGCAGTAAAGCAAACGGGTCAGCAGCTTCGGGCAAAGTCACTGTCTTGATATATGCTCCATCTGAGTCAAAAACATATAGTCCGCCAAGACTCATATCCTGTTTCTGATTCAGAACCCAGCGTTGATCTCCTATCAAAAGAAAAGCGCTTGGCCAGACATCGCCCAGTTTAATGGATTGTTCGGTGCGTGTATCAAATGACTCTTCGACATCACCAAATTCATTCCCGGTAATATCAAATGCAATCAAACGATGGTGATTGGTATCTGCCACATATAAACGGCGGTCAACTATCTCAAGTTGATTGGGAAAACGAAACGCATGGTGTGAGTCCAGTAATTGCCCATTGGCAGTATACATATCCACCCGATGCCGTCCAGAATCAGCAATAAACACACGGTTTGTTTGCCAATCAATCGTTATACTGAATGCACTGTGTAAATTCAATGCAGGTTCTGTAAACGCTTTGCACTCAAAAGTATCCGGGTTACATCGAAACAATCCGTCTTTAGCGTCTGTGCTGATTTGGTCTGTCAAATCAGTAAACCTGAAGTAACGCTGCAAATCCTCAATGAAATTGTTGTCGCGGCTGCGCTGTCGCACCAGAATATCGCCATTACTGAAAAAAGCGAAATCAGTCTGGCTGTCTTCATCAACCTGCATTAGTTTCAAATCAATGGATGCTTGATAGCTGCCGCTGGAATCAAAGCCAAGAAGCTGATTATTGATCATGATATAACTGCCGCCATCCGGGTGGTGATGCATATAGGAAAAAACCTGTACAGCATAACTGGATGACAACGCCCAGAACTTTGCAAACAGGATTCCGCCAAAAATTAATATGATCAATAGTGCGGTGCCTGGTTTAATATCCTGATTCAAAATTGATTACTCCTGATGATTTCGCTTATGCCATTGTTAAATCAATAATGGACGAGAACACATTCGCAAATACCTGTAAATACTCAATCATATTGATAACAGCGAGAACCAGTACACCTAGCCCAATGCCTAAAGACAGGCAGGCAAAACGGCTGGCCAGAGGAATCTGCTTTTCAGCATAAAGTTGTTGAAAATTCCGGCAGAATTGATTGAGAAAGATTTTGTCCAGTGGTCTTTCCACATTGAAACGGATACATTTGCCCGTCATCTTCACAGGGACAGTGACATCAAGCATTTCAACATAAAAACCAGACATATAATCTTGATAAGCCAGGTTCATCTCGTCCAGCGTATCGCGCACAACAGTCATCGTTTGATCAGGATCAACGGCAACAAGCGCAACGCTCTGTTTCAAGGCATCAGTATCGTTCTCGAAGCGATAAAACACCCATAACAGCAAAACACAAAACAGAAACAACAAGGCATAAAACGGCATTTCATCAATCGTAACACCGTGATTTGAATAACCGTATAAAGCGACCAGCGCAACGAAGGTCCCCAGTAAAATAAAAATCAGTTGTATAACAACCAGGCTGACAACAGTTCGCCTAGCCGCATCTGCCTTGACCGCCGGCTTACCCGTCAAAAGTGGATAAATCCCCTGTTTCAGATAATAATAACTGACGAGTACTAAAATAATTTCGAATAACACGGTGATTCCTTATCAAGGTTTAAACGCAAAATCGATAAATTTAACTGATTAACTCAAACTAAAGCAAATTGCTTAAAAGTATAGGAAAAACTGAATAACTATCCGCAAAAATTCAGAATTTCGTTAGATAAATCACAAGATGGAAACCTGAATTTGATAATCTATACCTTCACCATTGTCTGTCAGGCGCTGATTTGAAGACAACAATAACTTCGTGACAATCACTTTGAATGGCATGCATCATGAACTGTTTGGTTAATTTCCATTCTTGTTTCGAAACATTATCAACTGCACTGCATAATCACCTGGACCTGATCGAAACGTTGTGCTTTTAAATCACCTCTACGAATCATCCAGTATAAATTACCGGCATCGCCCCAGAGCCAGTCCAGTTTGTTATCACTGCTTAATTGCAGTAGTAGTATCCATTCTGAGGCTGACTGCTTAAAACCGTCTTTTTCAGCGCCTTCAAGCGCGGAGAATTGCTGCCATTCCAGACTATTTGTAAACATCTCGCACTCCATCTCCAGCGAATCGTTCTGGATTAGCCCTGGATAACCTAAAAGTTGATGGTCGTAATAACTTTTCGGTATCTGTTTGACGAATTGAAAGTAATCTTCTTTTTCAGCGTCAGATAAACACAGAAGGTCAATCAGCATTGAATCGACTTCCGGCATGACACGCCCTTTTTTGCTGAACTTCAGGCTTGCTTGCGAATAAATCACATTCTCGCCATCCGGAACAACTTGGTTCTTTCCACTTGTTGTCAATGAACTGATCGATGGGAAATAATAGACTTGCCAGGCGCGTTGATCGCCTGGTTTTGACGGTGTGAAGGTTGCTTCAATGCCCAGTTCAGTATCGCTCAGAAAAAAAGCTAGTATTCCCTGTTTGGGCAATAGTGAATCCGGTAATTGCAAAGCAAGGCGCTCAAGGTTGAGCTGTCCCATAAACGCCAATGGCTCACCTTGATACATCGGCCATGTAAACCCATCAGGTAAATCAGGATAACCACCCAATTTCGATTCACACACCGGCAGTGGTCGTGCTTTGCGGGTAGTTTTCAGGATTAACGAATTCGACCAAAGCGATTCAAGCTGTGGCGCCACTCTGGCCAGTCCAGCTTTTTCAAAATTGGCAATCAGATCAAGTTTTGCGGAATATTTATGTGGTTTTTTGTAGTTAGGATGTCCGAGCTCCGAGACAAAACTTGGAGTCACAGATTGCAGATCCAGCAATTCATGCAAACTGAGTGTTTGTTCACTGAGAATTGCCAGTTTTTCACCTAACAGGTAAAAATCCGGACTGAAAACCAAACGTTTTCCATTGGCTTCAGAGTTATCATGCACCACTGATTCAAATGACATCATACGGTGTGTTTTGCCATACACTGTCGATGTCAGACATAAAGATTCATCAGATGTCGAAGCAATCAATTCAGCATTGCCTGACACTCTGACATCAACTGAACAATGAGCCGAGACACCTCGATGCGATTTAAACTTTGTGATTTTGCCGGAAACAATATCAATCCTGTAAAATTCACCTCCGTGCAACCCGCAAACAATTTGCCCAGATTCACCTATTCCAGCCAGACTTGAAATGGTTTTTTTACCAAAGTCGAAAGTTTGCTCGATTTGCCCGGTTTTTGGATTAATGACAATCAACCCGGTTTTTCCACTTATAAGACCATAATTTGCAACATATTTTCCGGTAGACCATACTCCCAGAGGATGAGCAACAAGAAAATCGTTTGGTTGTTGATGCAAAATGCTCAAATTCTCATCAACAGCCTTGATCTGATAACCTTGCATGGTTGAAAACAACGCTGTTTTAGTCTCTGGATCAACAGCGACCGGAATTCCAACTTGATTAAACTGTTGGAGAACATTCGGTTTTTTTGCGATATCAAAAATAGACCGAGGAGTATCAAGGTGATCAACACCTGCCAGTTTCTTTTCAAGCAAAATTGTTCCGGAAACACAATTTACCAGACGGTAGATGCGCTGGCGATGAATGTCCTGATTCCCCCATTCACCGTCACCTGTCACAGACTGGTTTTCATTGGCAATCAAAACGCACTGATTGTCTCCGGCACAGATATGATCAGGAAAACTGTAACTTGGTGTCGCTTCGAGGCCAATACTACGTTGCATGTCCTCACTGTGACCGAAAATATCAGCTTGACCAGGTTTTTCTCGCAGATATTGATTGGCATTAAAATTTTCTGCCTGCCAGGGAATGGTCAGTTGTTTGATCAAATCCAACTTGTCTTCGCAACCGATAGCACTGCTGTAAGCGTAGGTATGTGTAGTATCTC
>JAHZJL010000127.1 GCA_022600935.1 Gammaproteobacteria bacterium | reverse complement strand
GTAATTATGGCCCGCAGGAACCGGATGAGCCTTTACAGCAGTTTGGTGAAATCATGGATGCAGTTTATCCTCAATTGACAAAACTCACTAAAAAACCGATCGCGATACTGGAAGTTGGGATTACAGAGTTGTAATAATTCTGCTAATTTTTTCCTGCTCTGGTCAATCCACTCATAAAATCCATAAAATCCATACGAACATACGCTTGGCCTGATAGAATACACGGTGAACAAATCGGAGAAGGATGGAGATCGCTTATGAATGATAACAATTCTCAGCAACAAACAACCGATTCTGTAAGTCGTGATAATGAATCGGATCAAACGCAAACAGGTCAAACATTATCTGACAAGAACAAACCTCTTGCCAAACACCTCAGTCCCGACCCCACCCGTTTTGGCGACTGGGAAAAAGACGGCCGTTGTATTGATTTTTAAATCGTGACGATTTAACTGTTATGCAACAATCCAAATATCCACTCTCGCCCCATTTACAAATTTACCGGCTGCCACTGACGGCTTGGTTATCGATTACTCATCGGTTGACCGGCGTGTTGTTAGTTGTTGCGTTACTGGGATTGACTGCGGGATTGATCCTGATTGCCAACAATCCTGCTTACTGGCAATCAATTGTTCCGATGCTGAACTCACCGATAATATACACAGTGCTGATGGCATTCAATTTTTCATTCTGGTTGCACTGGTTTCACGGATTACGGCATTTGATCTGGGACACTGGTTCTGGATTCGATCTGCGTTACGCCAGAACCATCGATGCACTGGAAATACTGTTCACAGTGGTGATGACTATCATTGTCTGGATAATCAATGTTGCAAACACATGAGTAGCTCATCGAACTGGAAAATCCATGATCTGGGCGCATCTCGGCATGGCTTGATTCACTGGTGGATGCAACGCATTACGGCATTGGCTTTAATGCCTTTATCGGGTTGGCTGGTTTTCTCACTGGTGCTTATCGATGATTATTCCTATCAGAACCTGGCAAACTGGATTGCTCAGCCGCTGCACAGTATTCTGCTCATTAGCGTTTTGTTGGCAGTTTACTATCATGCCATGCTGGGGTTGCAGACCATATTCGAAGATTACATCCACCCCGAGTGGTTGCGAATTACCGCAATTATCAGCAGTAATCTGGTTTTGGCACTGCTGCTGATTGCTTCTGTGTTTTCAGTGTTCAAAATCGCATTCCAGTTATAACTAATCGAGTTGTCGATGACCCAGGCATACCCCATTACAGAACATAAATACGATGTGATCGTGGTCGGCGCCGGTGGTGCCGGGTTGCGGGCAACCCTGGGGTTGGCCGAAAAAGGGCTAACCACGGCGTGTATCACCAAAGTGTTTCCAACCCGCAGTCATACAGTATCCGCGCAAGGCGGCATCAGTGCTGCGCTTGGTAATATGGGAGAGGATGATTGGCGCTGGCATATGTATGACACTATCAAAGGCTCTGACTGGCTGGGCGACCAGGATGCTATTGAGTATATGTGCCGGGAAGCAATCCCTTCCATTGTCGAGTTGGAGCATCAAGGCGTGCCGTTTTCACGCAATAGCGAAGGTAAAATCTACCAGAGGTCATTTGGTGGCATGACCACGCATTATGGCAAAGGAAATGCCTTGCGGACATGTGCAGCGGCTGACCAGACCGGACATGCAATTCTGCAAACCCTGTATCAGCAGTCATTGAAGCATCACGCCGAATTTTTCGTGGAATATTTCGCCATCGATGTCATTATGCAGAATGGCGAATGCCGCGGCGTGCTGGCCTGGCGCCTGGATGACGGCACTTTACACTTTTTCCGCGCGCATATGACGATAATGGCAACCGGCGGTTATGGGCGTTGTTATCTGTCATGTACATCTGCGCATACGTGTACCGGCGATGGGAATGCAATGCTGTTACGAGCTGGCTTGCCGTTACAGGATATGGAATTTGTGCAATTTCACCCAACCGGTATTTACGGCGTTGGTTGCCTGATCACCGAAGGCGCTCGTGGCGAAGGTGGGTTTTTGGTGAATTCGGAAGGCGATCGATTTATGGAGCGTTATGCCCCGACTGCAAGAGATCTTGCATCCCGGGATGTGGTGAGCCGTGCCATAGCTATTGAGGTCCGCGAAGGCCGGGGAGTTGGCGTCAATAATGATCACGCTTACCTGCTTCTGGATCATCTCGATCCGGAACTGATCCACAAGCGTTTGCCAGGTATAACCGAGACAGCACGGATTTTTGCCGGAATCGATGTGTTGAACGAACCCATCCCCGTGATTCCGACAGCGCATTACAATATGGGAGGTATTCCCACCAATATTCATGGTGAAGTATTATCCGTCAGTTATGGTAACAACGAAAGCGTTGTACCGGGACTGATGGCTATTGGCGAGACAGCATGTGTTTCGGTGCACGGCGCTAACCGGCTGGGTTCTAACTCACTGCTGGATCTGGTGGTGTTTGGCAGAGCAGCAGCTCAACGCTGTGCAGAGCTGATTAAACCGCGTACTCAGCATAAATCGGTGAGCAAGGCATTGCTCGATGAGCCGCTGGCACGTTTCGATGCCATACGCCACGCCAAGGGTGAACGCTCCATCGCCGACCTGCGCCTGGAAATGCAGACTGTCATGCAGAATCATGCTGCTGTATTCAGAAGCGAAGAGATTCTTCAGCAAGGCGTGGAAAACATGCAGGCAACCTGGGACAGTTTTAATGCCGACAAAAGAATCAGCGACCGCTCGCTGACCTGGAACACCGATCTGGCTGAAGCACTGGAACTGGAAAACCTCATGCAACAAGCCACCGTGACTCTTAAATCAGCAGTTAATCGCACTGAGAGCCGTGGTAGTCATGCCAGAGAAGATTACAAGGATCGCGATGATGATCATTGGCTTAAACACACCTTAATCTGGCTTGATGAATCCGGTCAGTCAAAAATCGATTACCGCCCGGTCCATCTGCACACCTTGACGGACGAAGTCGAAGCCATTCAACCCAAAACACGAGTGTACTGATTATGGTTGCTTTTCGATTACCCAAAGGTTCCAGCGTCAAAAAAGGTATCGACCATCCTGTTCCCACACAAGCCAGTTTGCCACGTACTGTTAAAGTCTACCGATACGACCCGGATCAGGAAGAAAACCCGCGTCTGGACAGTTATCAAATCGATGCCAGTCAATGCGGTCCGATGGTGTTGGATGCAATTATCCATATCAAGAACACTATTGATTCATCCTTGACCTTCAGACGCTCGTGTCGGGAAGGTGTATGCGGTTCATGCGCCATGAATATCAATGGCCGCAACACTCTCGCCTGTATCACCCATATGAGCGAACTAAAAAAAGACCCAATCACGATTTATCCATTGCCGCATATGCCCGTGATCAAAGACTTGATTGCCGATCTCACTCATTTTTACGCGCAACATGCCACAGTCAAACCCTGGATTGAAAACCAAACACCACCGCCCGGCGACCGCGAACGTCTGCAAACCCAGGAGGATCGCGCAAAACTCGATGGCTTGTGGGAGTGTATATTATGCGCGTGCTGCTCGACCAGTTGTCCGAGTTACTGGTGGAATTCAGATCGGTATTTAGGTCCGGCAGCATTGTTGCAAAGCTATCGCTGGATCGCTGACTCACGTGATGAGGCCACGGGCGAACGGCTCAATTCTGTGGAAGACCCGTTTCGCTTGTATCGCTGCCACACAATCATGAACTGCACAGACAGCTGCCCCAAAGGATTGAATCCGGCCAAAGCCATCGCTGAAATCAAAAAACTCATGGTGCAACGCAGCTAAGTTAAATGTCACGCGCTCGTCTGACCTGGCAATGCCGACGCGGATCACTGGAGCTGGACATGTTATTGACCCGCTATCTGGATCAACGCTATGACCAGGCTCCACTGCAAGAGCAAGAGGCTTTCGCCACTTTACTAAACATGGACGACCCGCGCATCATGGCATATCTTAACGGGCAAGAACATTCACAGTCAGATGCAATGAGCCGACTTGTTAAACACATCCACGCTGTTTATCCACATCCCCTCGAAACCGACCAGAGTTGATTATTATTGGCTGTCTGTCGTCCATGCGCTCGCTCTGGTTGCCTGCTTTTTTAATCAATTGCCACTTGTTTTTCAAATCAGCATCGCTGCTGTGGTGGGGCTGCACTGGTTCTTGACCATATACCGTTTTCGTTCAATTTCTGATACACAAACCCAGGACATTCTCATGCAATCTGGTGGACAATGGTTATTGCGGGATGAACAAGGGCATGAATATAATGCCGAGCTGCTGAATTCGACTGTCAATACTCCGCTGCTGGTCATTCTCCACTTGGATTTAGGTTCAGCAGGGCAACGGTTTATCACTATTCATCGAGGCCGGATCGACGCGAATCAGTTCCGGCAACTGCGGGTCGCACTCAATCTCAGAACACCAATTAACCAATAATTAAAAACTGATGACTCAACTCGAACAATTTCAACACCAACTCAACAGTAAACAACCTCTGATCATGGGGGTTTTGAATCTTACTCCGGACAGCTTTTCTGATGGAGGACAATTCAACAACACAGATAAAGCCATGCAGCACGTTTTGGATATGGTGCAGAAAGGTGCAGATATTATCGATATGGGTGGTGAATCGACTCGTCCCGGTTCTACCCGGGTGACTCCTGACATGCAAATCGAGCGGATAGTTCCGGCCATTGAGCGAATCCGTGAAACTGTAAACGGGCAGACTATAATCAGTGTCGATACCACATCCAGCAAAGTGGCACGTGAAGCAATTTCAGCAGGCGCGGCAATGATCAATGATATTTCCGCTGGTGAGGAAGATCCCGAGATTCTCCATCTTGCGGCAGAACATCAAGTACCGATCTGCCTGATGCATAAACAAGGAATACCTGAAACTATGCAGGATAACCCGTCTTACAAAGATGCCACCACAGAAATACTCGGCTATTTACAGCAGCGCATCGATATTGCCCTGAAAATAGGCATCAAAGCACAACAGATTGTTATCGATCCAGGTATCGGCTTCGGCAAACGCCGTATCGATAATCTGCAATTACTGGCCAATCTCGATCGTTTCGTAGAGCTGGGGTTTCCGGTATTACTCGGCACCAGTCGCAAACGATTTATGGGCGCTACATTACAAAACCCGGACATGCAGCAACTTGCCATCGCGACAGCAACGACAACTGCATTAGGTGTACAAGCAGGTGCCAGTATCTTCCGGGTTCATGATGTTGAGCAAAACCGCATTGCAGCTGATCTGGCTTTTGCGATCAGGGAGTCAGTTGATGACGGATTGAAATAATTGCTCTATGGGTTTGAGAAATGAAGGATTGTCGTATATACCTCCTGATAATAGCACGCTGGTAAGTCATGAAACTTAAGCAATTATACGAGTGTATTTGTTATTTTGTTTATTCTGGTCATTGCAAAACCTAGTACTCCATCAATATTGAAATGACGATTAATTAAAGTAGAATATCAAATTTTAATTGTAATCTATTGAAACTTGGATTCTAAATATG
>JAHZJL010000012.1 GCA_022600935.1 Gammaproteobacteria bacterium | reverse complement strand
CTTTCTGAGCAGACTCTACATAGAACCGGATACTAACTGTACTTGTACTGACTTCAACAAACCAAACACATGTCTAAAAGATTTTATATTGCTCGGAAAAATTAAGTGTTTTGAAATTAAAATGACTCTGTTTAAACAACCAGCTCTGTTATCAGTCGGGCTTTATCAGTGACTTCCAAGTGTTTGCCTGTCAGTTTCGCAGCATCCATTAGCTTCCTGAAGTTGCTGTCCCGGTGAGTGATATGTGAGGCGGCAAGCATTAATTCCAGTTCTGTTCGAGGCACTGAGCGCATAAAACTGCCGATCAGTTCAAACTCTGTTCCATTGATATGGAAATCACCAAGTGACAGAGCGCGTGAAAAGCTGTAAAACTGGCGGATTCGATTTGCACAAATTTGTGCATAACGCTTTCGTCCTGCTGGGTGGTTTAAGGACTCTTTGACTGCGGCGACAGCTAACGCGCTGGTGTAAAACGCATTCAGTACGCCATGAGAAAAGATTGGATCAACAAACCCTCCGGCATCGCCGATACAGTAATACTGATCGTCGCAAACCGGTGCAACATAGTAGGAATAATCAGGACGCGCACACAATGACCTCTGCATATAATTCCGGTTATCGATCAGCTGATTCAGATACGGAACTTGTGAACAGACTCCGAGAAAAAACGCTTCACGTTGCTTGTAATCCAAGCCCTTGACCTTATCCGTATTCAGAACCAGGCCAACACTGGTGCTTTCCCGCAACGGGATATGCCAGACCCAGCCTTCCTTGAAGGAGCTGACAAAGGTCACCGGTTTGACAGTTTTAACCTGATCGACCGAATAGCTTTTAGCGTCTGCTCCAAAATAACGCGAGTCATTGAAATAACCCCATAATGACAAAAACTGGCGCTGTGCATTGACATGATGTCGGGCATGATTTTGCTGGGCGATGACGGTGTTGTATCCGCTGGCGTCGATTATATAACGGCACTTGATTGTTGATTTATGCGAAGATTCTGTATCCCGTTTATCGAGATATTCGACAACGACCTGAGTCTTTTCAAACTTGATCGTTTTCGCGGACACGTTTTCAAATACTGCTGCCCCACTGGTTTGTGCGTGTCTGAGCAGAATGTCATCGAAAATATCTCGTTCGACGTGCAAGGCCGGTCGTTTAAACCCGAATTCTGCAAACGATATGCGATGAATATCCCCTTCCCACACTGTAATTCCACCGGCTTTGGTGACAAAACCTTCGTTTTCCAGTATCTGGCTGACCCCAAGTTGGTCTGTATATTTCCAGAAATGCGGGATAAGACTTTCGCCAACCTGTGGTCGTGGAAAACGGGTTTTTTCAAGTAAAACTGAATCGATACCAGCCTTGGCAAGTAGTGTGGCTGCTGAGGAACCAGCCGGCCCTCCTCCGATGATCAATACATCACAGTGTTTGGGAATCGTTTTGCTCATGCGGAGTTTGACAGGTCTGTTACTGTCTTACCGTTTTTATTGTCCCCATCTTCGCGTCGTCTGTAACGCCCGCTGAGTAAACTCTGCTGCCAGGGGTTGGAACCGCTCCATAAATCTCCAGCCAGTAAATGACTGATATTCTGTTTAATACGCAAATCTCTCCCTGCTTCGAAAAAGACATTATGTATCAGATCGGTCTGATAAAAGCGTTCGATAAAAACTCGCATGGTTGCAAACCCAAGTTCATAATCACTATCATCAATTCGATGCAGATCAGGATCGTCTTCGCGTTGGTCAATCAGTCCCTTGTGAACGCGGTCAGCGACACGCTCGGCACCGGTCAGCGCCAAAAACACACCGGAGGAAAACACTGGGTCGAGGAATCCGGCCGCATCGCCGCAACACGTAAATCGTTTGCCGTAGCGTTGCTGGTTGACATAACTGAAATTCGCTTCACTTCTGAGTGGCCAGTCCTGTGTTGCACCATCCAGTAACCGGTTTAGCAGTTGAGATTGTCCAACAGCGTGGTCATACAGTTCGGTAATGTTTTTGCCACCACGAGTTGTCTGATTGAGAACCAGACCAACGCTGATTTTGCGCCCAGCCAGTGGAATAACCCAGATCCAGCCATCTGCCAGAACCGGAACAATGATGTTACCACTTGCAAACAAGGCATCAGATTCCGCACTCTGCACATTACTGTAATGCGTGAATAACGCATATCTGCCCAGGTTTTCAATACGTTTAATGGTTTGCAAAGAGCGACCCATTAATGCCTGCCGACCCGTTGCATCGATCACATAGCGACTGCGAATCCTGTTCCCATCAACATTGACTTCCACGCCATCATCTTTGATTGTGATTGCATTTACCAATGTGTGCTGGTGTGCTTCGACACCGTGATGTATTGCATTGTCAAACAAAGCCTTGTCAAATTGTGCGCGCTCGATCTGGTAGGCCTGCTTTTCCCAGCTCAGCTGAAAAAACATGTGTTTACCGGTACGCTCGTCAACAAATTCGGCACCACTTTTAGCAATGCCAAACTGACTCCAGTCAACCCCAAGCCGTTGCAAAACCGGTTCACTGAATGGCAGCATGGATTCACCAATATGAAAGCGCGGGTGACTCTCCTTTTCAAATAACACGACATGATGGCCATGTTGAGCCAGAAGTGTTGCTGCAGTTGTCCCCGCTGGTCCGCCACCAGCGACGATCACATCATATTGACTGAACCGCGCGCGCATCAATTACCAACCTGTTCTCAATAACTGTGGCTGATAGGTTGTGATATCAACCAGCCAGGATTGTTGGGCATTGCTTTGACCCAAGCAGACTGTCTTATTCATACCAGGCAATTGCAAGACTTGAAACAGTGGTGACAACGCCACAACGGGTACTGAGTCGATCAACTCACACAAGAATTGATTCTGGTTCTGCGTGG
>JAHZJL010000126.1 GCA_022600935.1 Gammaproteobacteria bacterium | reverse complement strand
TTATTTTAGCTTTCATTTTCCAGCTGTTTTCCTTTGTGTGCTAGATTTGTGCTATTTCCTAGGTTACTAGCCAGACTGTCTGCATATTCAGCTAAGTGTCCAACAGATAAATGTGCATAACGTTGGACCATTTCCATGCTGGACCAACCTCCCAACTCCTGTAAAACATGCAAAGGAGTTCCTTGCTGGACATGCCAACTTGCCCAAGTATGCCTGAGATCATGCCAGCGAAAGTTTTCGATTCCTGCTCGACTGAGTGCTTTTCGCCATGCATGATTGTTCGCTCTTAATACAGGGTTCCCTTTGTATGTAAACACCCAATTTAGATGGTTGCCATGAAGTTGATTGAGTAGAGCGATCGCATCATCATTCAACGGAACTGGAATTGCTTTGCGAGTTTTTGATTGATCGGCATGAATCCAGGCGCATCGACGATCCATATCAATTTGCGACCACGTGAGTCTTGCAACATTGGTCTCTCTCAGCCCTGTTGCCAATGTAAATTTCACCATTGATGCTAAATGATTCGGAAGTTCAGATAATAACCGATTGACTTCTTCCTGGTTTAGCCAGCGAACTCGCCGCTTTGGTTCCGCCATCATGCGGACATGCGGGATTCGCTCCAACCACTCCCACTCAAGCCACGCACGCCTTAAAATCGCGCGGATGACTTCGAGCATTCGATTGACAGTGGCATTGGATACATGATTGGCCAAACGTGCTGTTGAGACCTTATCGATTGAGTCCCGATCAATTTTATCCAGATATCGCCCATAGAAATGGGAATGCACAAAACGTAGATGACTGATGTCATCGTCTAAACTGCTTTTTTCACCTCTTTTTTCTAATAGCCAGCGTTCAACGGCTTCTTCCCATTTTCGACGTGGTTTATCACCAATTTTGGATTGCCTCCAATAATCAGCCTTAAGTCGATCATGAAATTCCTGCGCTAACTGTTTGTTGGCAGTTTGAGCAGATCTGCGTATTTGCTGGCCGCTGGGGGTGCTGAACCGTACCCACCAGGTGTTGCCGCGTTTGTAGAGTGACATAATGGTTTCTCCTGTCGATTGTCACTTTGCGGCGCTTGCCCATGGTCAGAATACAATGAACGCAAATAGTCAGCAAGATCACTTTCCAGGAATACCCAGCGTTTTCCTGGTTTAGCGCCTCGAATGATTCCAGCGCATGCTTTTTGACGTAATACCGCAGGTGACATGTGCAAGAATGTGGCTGCTTCAATTAAATCAAGGGTTTGATATTGACTGCTCATAATGGAACTCTCAGTAAAGTGACAGAAAAGTATAGCTACTGAATCAATACAAATATACTTTATCACAATGATAATCATTTTGTAGCGCATTATTGTTAGCACTTTGATAAATACAGTTTAGACGGGTTATGTGCACTAAGAGTCTGTTGAAGCTGCTCACGGGTATAAGTGAGCTTTAGTTACAAAGGGCTGCAATTTTGATTGATGGCAACGTATTGAAAATTTGGTAACGTGCTATCAGGTAAGAAAGAGAACTTTTATTTTGTTGACGGACATAGAAATTGTCTTCAAGAAAGCGTTTGACGGACTAACCCGTGTTTTAGATCAAGGGGTGCCATACATCGAAAGTGCTTGCTGAGCAAGAACGCTATTGTGATCTGTGAGAGTTGATTGAAGTATTCTTGGATATCAAAGACGTATGATTAAATTACTTCCCCTTTAAACACCACAACCCCACAAATAGTGGCTTCTTCCTTAATCGCCATAATCCGATCAGGCCAGTCTGGATTCAATGCTTTCAGGAATTACTGATTGTTTTCAACAATCAGTTGCTTGAATGTCGCTTGATTGGAGTCATTGAGCTGGACCACCACGAATTTACCATGCACGGCCTCAACATCAGGATCGACAAAGATCAAATCCCCATCGGTAAATTTCGGTTCCATACTGGAACCCTGAACCCGTAACACAAAAGAGCGTGGACTGCATTTCACGGGGCACGGGAAGTATTCCAGGACCTCAAGTGGCTGATCATTGCTGCTAATTTCAGTCCAGTTACCCGCCTGAACCCAGTTAATTAACGGTAATTGCCGATGAATTATTGGCCCTTTTAGTGTATTGGGTTGGTTCTGCGAGTCATGGGATTCATCCATCCAGCCGGGTGGCTTTCCCATTCCGGTTTCCAGTTTGACTGCCAGGACATCTCCAATCCCGCGTGGTGACCCACTTTCAGTGTTGCGTTGACGGCGAACCTGACTCAAGTAAGAGCTATTGGTCTCGGCTAGTTTCGCAAGCTTCTCTGCAGAGCCCGCTTCGATAATCAAACGTTCCAGATTCTCCAGTCGATAGCGTTGTAGTTTTCGAGACATGGGTGCAGTGTATCATGAAATTTATCACTATGATAAGAATAAATCCCAGCAAATGGCTTGATTAATATATAGCACAGTGCTAATTTGTTGCGCATGACACTGAAAGACTTTCTCAAACGAGCTAGCAAACACGAACGTGCTGATGTGGCTGTGGTGTGCAACGATTCAATTGGCTATTTGTATCAACTAGCCGGTGGTCATCGATTTGCCAGTCCGCATTTAGCCGTACAAATCGAACACATGACACAATGCATTGCACAAACCAGCCAGGGTCGCCTGGAAATGGTTCCTCGACAGACATTGGTGCGTCATCCTGAGATCTTTAATGGTCTGGATTTATGAAATCGCATCATGTTGAATTTCGTTATCAAGTCATTCGCTACTTAGTGACCCTGGTATCCAATGGTGATTTCGAACACTTGCACCAACTGGGTCTCAATGCCAATCATCATGCGGCCTTAAGTCAATTACATTGCGGGGATTTAGAGCACATCGTCCATCATATTCCAGATCACTTGTTTCAACTCAGCATCAATCCTCAACAACTTGACCGTGTATTGTGTTGTTGTCAACATCACCAATCTGATCGCATACTGATTCAACACTTACTCAACGCCGGAGCATCCGCACCAGTGCTGAATCGGTTATTCGGCTTAACCAGCGCAGATGTCGCCCGATTACGCCAACAATTACACATCCCACTGGTTCAAGGTCGACCCAGAGTCCTGAGTGATTCGGAACAAGACCATGTGTATCGACTCTGGCAGACCTCCAATCAACCCACCCTGGCAGAAAAGCTCCTGCATATCCATCAACACACATCAATTCCGATCCGATCTATATGGCCGTTTGTGAATGACTGGGGTTTGATTACTGATAACCACACACTCTGAGGACACCAGTAATGGCAAGCAAAGATCAAATACCCAACGATGCTGTTGTTTACATGGGTCACAAACAGGATTCAATTCCACGAGCAATCTGGTTTGATCCGGCACTTCAGGGCATTGATGTGAGAGCCTGGGGTTTGATCAGAACCCAGTTGGATGCTGATAATCCAGTCACCATCTCCTTACACAGTTTTTTACGTCAACAACTGGGTCATTCCAAAGCCACTGTCACGCGTATTCTATACGTGCTGCGGTTAAGCCGTTGGATCACGCTCTGCAACACGTTACACAATACAGCGGGGTACAAACAAGGCCATGTCTACGCGGTACATGATCAAGCTATATCAATCACCGATACCATGGCTCTGGATCCAAACTATCTGGATTTTGTCAATCGCCAAACCCAACATGGTTACCCCTATGTGAGTCAACTGGCCAAATCGATTCATGTCGAAGTCAAAAACGCCCAGGTTCAAACATTGAACTTAGGCAAACCCAAGGTTCAATATTTGAACTTAGGTCAGTCCAAGGTTCAAAAATTGAACTTAGGGTTAAATTTTAAAGATCAACAATATCAACATGATACAGCCAAGGTTCAAAAATTGAACCTAGGTTTGACGCTATGTAGTAGTAGTTTATATAAAACTACTACATCTAAAAACCCGCGCGCGCGTGAGAACGATTTTCACTTCCCTCCCAGCTTCACATCTGCTGAAATTATCCTGGCCTTGAGCAGACTGGATCAATTACCAGATGAACTGCGTCAACCGTTTCTGGATGAAACCGCCGCTCAAATCGACCGTAAACGCCAAACCCAGACCCCGATTCGTAACCCCATCGGTTTTTTGGATTGGTTATGCAGTGAGTACCATAACGGCCAGAATCGACTGACCAGCTTGTCAGTGCGTTATCAGGAGCAACGTGAACAGCAACAAACCTTCGAGCAGGTTGCACAACGATCCATTGAACAGTTTGAGACTGAGAGGCGACAACGTGAGCAAGAGACAGGACATGAGACACAGTCAATATCCAAAAAAACAAACCGAAACAACCGATGGAAGAATTTAAAACTGTAATGCTCAGGAGTGATCACAAAACCGTCACTTGAATACAAAACCAATCAAGCCAACCCAATGACCAAAGTGAATGCCAAAATCTCAGAACTGATGGACTTCAGCAAATTAACGCCACAAATTCCCGGTATGTTGCGAAGCGATACCAGCTTAACGCTCCATACTCACTATGCGCTGGCATTCGTGACCGGTCGAGCCCGACAGGAGAGTCAACAGCGCAACGCGATTCCAGGATTACTGGCATTTGCCAAACGCACCCGATTATTATGGCAATCAACCCAGGCTGATGATCCCTATGCCGATTGGCAATTGCTCATCATCGAGCAAGACCTGGAGGCAGCAACTCGGTTGATTGGCAATTGGCACCAGCAACTCAGTGACAGTCTGACGATGCATCACACCTTGAGTTGGACAAATGCACAGTCCATCCAGCCCACCATCATCAGGTTACAGTTTCATAATCCGTACGGCTATCTGGCAGCCGCTTGTGTGGGTGAGTATGATCAGCTGGCTTGCCGTATCTTGTTGGGCATCCATGTTGGACTGTTGACCAAACAATCCGGATTTCAAACACTCAACCAAACCGGTCGCTGTCTTCGCCGATTGTTCAGCCAAGTGTATACCTGGAAACGCACCGGCGTGACACGCACAGATATTGATCACAACACACAACGGGCACAACAGGCCATCGCCAGACTGGGGGACTGTCCAATCGATATTTTGGAGAAACGCCATCGTGGAATCTATGCTCCTGAGATCAGGACAATCAACCACCAGACTGCGTGTTGAGTGCGTGACCGGTTTTGAAAAAAAGCGATAATCGATTGAATAGACTGATGAAATCCATTATTGACGCGTCACTAGTGTGGTAGTGACGCGTCGCGTGATTCAAGACAATGAACCAGACGGTGAATACATAGACCATTGAGCCAATGGCGAAAAAAAGACACCGCATAGAATATAGACTGGAGGCATCGCCAGGGTAAAAACGATGCAGGCTAACTTTTTTTCAACTCAACACAACAGGAGGATCAATCAACAAAACCTGACAATTATTTCATGTTGTGTCTTTCAATCGAAAACCGCATGACGTCTGATCCCAGACACCAGTGAATTGCTCACTGCCGCCTTTGCTCGTAACGAGAATCAGCACTGCTGATTGGCATTAAAACTCACCATTTGATGAAGCAATATTAGCTGAATCAACTTGTTGGTTGATTCACCCCAGTCATGGATTAAAAAACTATAATAAACCGGTCAGGATTGTTGGTGGCCATGACCAATGCAATGGATTAAGTTGATCCCATGCGTGACCTCAACTATCAGCTTAAACGGCTGGTTCACCAACACAAAGAAGATGCCTTCAGAACCCGCAATGACAGGTCTCGACACCTGCAGTTAATCGCCAATCAACTGCATGAGTTGGGGTTTCGGCAGTTGAAGGTCACCAGTTTGCGCGAGAAACATGTGATCGCCCTGGTCCAACGTTGGCAAACTGAGGGACTGAGTGACGGTTCGATTAAAAACCGTATGGCCTCACTGCGCTGGTGGGCCAATAAGATCAATAAACCAGTGATTGCCAATGATAATACTGCCTATGGCATTGGCCGTAGACAATTTGTGACCAATAGTGATCATTCAGCAATATTAACCACAGCCAGCCTGAACTCTATCACCGACCCCTATGTGGCCATGAGTCTGCGTTTACAAGCCG
>JAHZJL010000125.1 GCA_022600935.1 Gammaproteobacteria bacterium | reverse complement strand
ACATAGCGCTCGGCGATTTGCTTGATAATATCTTTGGCTAATTGTTGTTTGGAACGCAACCCTACAGATTGCTGATCATGTTCCCATAATATAGTGACTGCATTGTTGTCGCTGTTGAATCCTCGATCAGACACTCCGACTTGATTGGCAATCATCATGTTCAATTTTTTATTCTTCAGTTTCGCTCTGGCATAGTTTTCGACATCGTCTGTTTCCGCTGCAAAACCCACAGTGAAAATCTGCGGATAAGTTTCGGCAACATGAGACAGAATATCAGCAGTTATTGTCAACTCTAAAGTTAAGGTATCAGAGCCTTTTTTAAGTTTAGACGATGCAACAATTTTAGGTGTGTAATCCGATACTGCAGCACAACTGATAAATATATCCTGATTTGAAATATTTTCCATTACCGAATCAAACATTTGTCGAGCTGTTTCCACTTTTAACACGGACTTTACACGAGGATTTGGTAGCACTACAGGACCACTGACCAGGGTCACTTCTGCCCCATATTCCGATGCAGCTTGAGCCAGTGCATAACCCATTTTCCCGGAACTCTGATTACTGAGAAACCTGACTGGATCAATCGCTTCACGGGTTGGACCGGCTGTCAGCAGTATTCTGACATCATTAAGCATGTTTTCGTTTGCACTGATGCAATCAAAAATGTGCTGTGCTTCCAGCATTCGTCCTGGCCCTGTTTCACCACAAGCCTGAATGCCTTGATCAGGCCCAAGAACACGCATTCCTCGATCCACAAGGCAAGACAGATTGTCGCGGGTTGCTGCATTCAACCACATCTGAGTATTCATTGCCGGAGCGAGTGTTATCCGGGCATTACTTGCCAGACACAGCGTCGTCAATAAATCGTCAGCAATACCACAGCGCAACCGGGCGATGATATCTGCGGTCGCAGGTGCAATGATGATCTGATCCGCCCAGCGAGCCAGGTCGATATGCTCCATTGATGAACCATGATGATCAGCAAACAGGCTCGTGTATACCGGTTGATTCGTCAGTGCTTCAAACGTCAAAGGTTGAATAAACTGCAATGCCGCTTGAGTCATGACAACACGAACGTCACATTCATTCTTGATGAATAAACGAACCAGTTCAGCGGCCTTATATGCTGCTATACCCCCGCAAACCCCGACAATTATCTGTTTTGACATCCAGTTTCAATCATATTGGTTAAAACAGACTATTATCTCGCTAAATGACTTTACTTCAAACTGTTACTTTTAGTCATGTTTATTATGATGCACCATTTCAAACCAGCCCCCCGGTCTATACTTTTTCTGTTATTCATCTAAACACAGTTGTTTTATACAGACTATATGGCAATTACTGACTGGCCCGTCGATGAGAGGCCACGCGAAAAACTAATGCGTTTTGGACCACAAGCGCTGACTGAAGCTGAATTACTGGCTATTTTCCTGCGCACAGGGATTCAAGGGATTACCGCAGTCGATCTGGCCCGGCAATTATTGAATCAATTCGGTTCGTTAAAAGCCTTGTTACAAGCGGATCAAAAAAAGTTTTGTGAAAGCCCCGGCCTGGGTCCTGCCAAGTATGCGTTACTGCAATCAGTCCTGGAAATGGCTAATCGTTATGTTCTGGAGGATTTGAAACAACAGGAAGCGTTAACCAGTGTCTCGAAAACACGAGAATTTCTGCAATATAAACTGCGAGGTTATCAACACGAAGTATTTGCCTGTCTGTTTCTTGACACACGACACCGGGTAATCGTTTTTGAGGAGTTATTTCACGGCACTATTGATGGGGCTTCGGTATATCCACGGGAATTAGCCAAACGCGCACTGCAGCACAATGCTGCGGCACTGATTCTGGCTCATAACCATCCCTCGGGAGAGACTACGCCGAGTCGTCAGGACAAACAACTGACTGAACGATTACAGCAATCGATGAATATGTTTGAAATCCGAATTCTCGACCATTTCGTCATTGGTGACGGCCAGGCTTATTCTTTTGCAGAACATGGTTTGATCTAAATCTGAAAAAAATTGATCTTCAAAGAAAATCATATTCTGATCAAAATGCTGATTTCATAAGCGACAAGAATCAAATAACCCCCGAACAACGACAACATCACTGTACGCATCGGGATTAAACGCAGAACGTGGTGACGGATATGTAAAACACACATGATCAGCCCGATACAGGTCAAGCTGTATTTGGTAACAAAAAAAGCAATCGGACCACGTTCGAGAATGGCATCCATCACCGGATTCAATTCCACTCCACCATGTGCAAGAATCCGCAGGGTCAACATGGCATCGGTGACACTGAGCAGGACGATGGCAATGGTCAGACCAAACAACCAGCTCTCATAATAATCCGTGTAATAAGGGTGCTCTTGATCAGCTATCCGTTGCGGGTCACGACGCCGACATTCAATCAGGCTACCGAGCATGGTTCTGAAAATTTTTTTGCGTCGGTCTGGGTGGTTGCGGCGTTCAGTAACTGTCGATGTCATGTCCATGGTTTTACCCTTATCGTTATGATTATTATCCATGCTGCCATCATCTCTCGCTAACAATACTACAAGGCCAATAGTTTTTTCGCAACCTGACGGTATTTTTCGGATGTTTGTAAGAGCACCAGTTCAGGTAATTCAGGCGCTGGCGGCTGCTTGTTCCAGTTCAGTGTTTCCAGGTAATCCCTGACAAACTGCTTATCGTAACTCGGTGGACTGATTCCAGTGCGATAACTTTCCACAGGCCAGAAACGCGAAGAATCCGGAGTCAGCACTTCGTCTATCAAGTGTAGTCGACCTGCCTGATCGACTCCAAATTCAAATTTGGTATCTGCGATAATAATCCCTTTCGAATACGCATATTCAGCAGCATCGATGTAAATTTTGAGACTGATATCACGTATTTCCGCAGCCAGATCCTTACCGACCAATCCCTCAGTGTCTGCATAACTGATATTTTCGTCATGCTCGCCAAGTTCGGCCTTTGATGAGGGAGTGAAAATTGGCTCCGGTAATTGTTCTGCCATCGCCAGACCGGATTTGAGTGTAATGCCACAGACCTGGCCGGTTTGCTGATATTCTTTCCATCCCGAACCGATCAGATAGCCGCGCACAATGGCTTCAACAGGCAAGGCACGTAGTTTCCTGACGACAACTGTTCTGCCCTCCAGAATTGATAGATCATCCGGGTCACTGATAAACCTGGACGCTTCAATTCCGGTTAACTGATTGGGAATGATTGATTCAGTTCGCTTGAACCAGAAATTGGAAACCTCTGTTAAGATACGCCCCTTGTCTGGAACCGGAGTCGGGAAAACAACGTCAAATGCTGACAACCGATCAGTGGTAACAATGAGCAGATACTCATCTTCAACGGCATAAATGTCTCTGACTTTACCTCGATGGACCAAAGGCAAGCTGTTGAGCGAAGTTTGGTAAAGCGGGTTAGAATATTGCATTGTTTTTTTCACATTCGCATGAGTTGAGAACACAATTCACAAATCATAGTTTCAATCATCTTTCTTCTATTAAATCATGAAAACAAATCAGTCATGAGTTGGACAGGTAAAATAATCGGTGGAGCAATCGGTATGGTAGCCGGGCCGGTCGGTGCAATTGTCGGTGCAGCAATCGGTCATCAGTTTGATGTCAGTCAGGAACGCCAACGTTTGCATGGTCATACCAATCGCTCCCAGGCCCAACAAAGCTTTTTTGAAGCGACATTTCTGGTGATGGGACATCTGGCTAAAGCTGATGGCCAGGTCTCCAAACAGGAGATCAAACTTGCCGAAGCAGTCATGGACCATATGCAGTTGTCTTCACAACTACGTCAATCAGCAATTAAATTATTCACCCAGGGTAAAGATTCGAATTTCAATTTTGAGCCGATCCTCAATACCTTGTACCAAAACTGCGCTGGCGATAGTGACATGATGCGCATGTTTCTAGAATTTCAACTTCAAATTGCTTTGTCCGACGGCGCCATTGCTCCTGCCGAAGAGGCCATCCTGCAACGCATCTGCCAATGCTTGTCAATATCACGCTTTCAGTATCAAGCGTTGAAAATAGCGGTTGAAGCCTATACCCGCATGGGTACCGAACAACGTTATCGCTCATCATCCAGATCAAGACAATCGTCACAACCAAGTACTTACGATGCATATACTGTTCTTGGCGTATCACCCAATGCTTCCGACAAGGAGATCGAAAAGGCATACCGCCGCGGCATCAGTCAAAACCATCCGGACAAACTCGCCGCCAAGGGTTTACCGGATGAAATGATTAAACTGGCCACCGAAAAAACCCGTAAAATTCGCGAAGCCTATGAAATTATCAGCGCATCACGTAAATCTTGAATTCACATAGAACCAGGAGTGTATAACACATGCCATCGTTCGATATTGTTTCTGAAGTCAATATGCACGAAGTCTCCAATGCAATCGATCAAACCAACCGTGAAGTCTCGACCCGTTTCGATTTCAAGGGAACTGATTCCGGAGTGGAACTAAGCGATGTCATTGCCACCATCCATTCTGAATCTGAATTTCAGCTGGATCAAATCCTGCAGATTCTGCATGCAAAAATGGTCAAGCGAAACATTGATATTGGCTGTCTGGAAACCGGCAAACCACAAGGCTCAGGTAAATCATATCAACAATCAGTAACGTTTCGCCAGGGAATCGAATCACTGCTGGCTAAAAAAATTGTCAAGCTGATCAAGGATAAAAAACTCAAGGTACAAGCAGCCATACAAGGCGAACAGATTCGGGTATCCGGAAAAAAAAGGGACGATTTGCAACAAGTGATCGCTATGCTTAAAGACCAGGATTTCGGTCTGCCATTGCAATATATCAATTTCAGGGACTGAAGATGACATCAAACCAGACAATCGACTGATCTCCTTGTCTATCAGATCTGTCAAACATCCCAGCAACCCTGGATTAGCATGGCAAAGCATCCTGATTGACTTAACACCTTGATACACAGTGCTGTTCCTCAACTAGTTTAAACACAATCAACCCATAATGACGTTAACTGAATGAATATTCGTAATTTTCTTGACAATCAAGTGAGCCAGGCTCTACAAGCAGCAGGCGCAAAACCCGGCACTTCGGCTATCGTTAAACAATCCAGTCGTCCTGAATTCGGTCATTATCAGGCAAATGGGGTCATCGGCGCCGCTAAACAACTAAAAACTAATCCACGTGAATTTGCCGCCAAAGTCATAGATAACCTTGACTTGTCCGGCATTGCCGAGACTGTGGAAATTGCCGGCCCGGGTTTCATCAATATCCATCTCAGCCAAACCTGGTTGTCCAGTTTGGCAAGTGAGGCGCTAAACTCGGAATCACTTAATATCGATAAAACCGACAAGCCAGACACTGTTGTGATTGATTATTCATCACCCAATCTCGCTAAGGAAATGCATGTTGGGCACTTGCGCTCAACAATCATCGGCGATGCTATTGCGCGAATACTAGAATTTACCGGACATACGGTAATCCGCCAAAACCATGTTGGAGACTGGGGTACACAGTTTGGCATGTTGTTAACCCACATGCAGGATATTGAACAAGACGATCAGTCGTTAACCATGCAACTGGCTGATCTGGAGCAATTTTACCAGGCAGCCAAACAACGTTTTGACAGTGATGCCGATTTCGCCCAAACAGCTCGCGACAATGTTGTACGACTGCAATCCGGAGACCCTGAATATCTGAAGCTGTGGCAACAATTCATCGATATATCGCTACAACACTGTGAAGACATTTACCATCATCTCAATGTATTACTAACACGCAACGATGTGATGCCGGAAAGCGCATACAACAATGATTTGAGCAGTGTCGTCGAAGACTTGAACACCCACGGATTACTTAGTGAAGACCAGGGTGCTCAATGTGTTTTCCTTGATGAGTTTAAAGGCAAGGATGGCAAAATAATCCCCATGATTGTGCAGAAATCTGATGGCGGTTATCTGTATGCGACCACTGATCTTGCAGCCTTGCGCTACCGTCACAAAACCCTGGACATGACACGCGGATTGTATGTCATCGATGCCCGACAAAGCCTGCATATGAAGCAAGTGTTTGCAGTTGGCAAACATGCTGGATTTGTCCCTCAGAGCACACAACTTGAGCATATCGCATTCGGCACCATGATGGGTGATGATGGAACGCCGTTTAAAACACGCAGCGGAGGTACAGTCAAACTGGCTGACTTACTGGATGAAGCCCGGCAACGTGCATTTGATCTGGTTACGCTAAAAAACCCTGATCTTGACGAGCAAAACAGACGTGACATTGCAAACAGTGTCGGTATTGGTGCAGTGAAATATGCAGACCTCAGCAAGAACAGAACATCAGATTACATTTTCAACTGGGATACAATGCTCAGCTTTGAAGGGAATACAGCACCTTATCTGCAATATGCATATGCCAGAATTCAAAGCATTTTTCGCAAAGCTGGAAACCTGAGTCAAAACCATGCAATTGAGCTGAATGAAGCAGCGGAAATTCAACTTACGTTAAAACTGTTACAGTTTTCAGAAGCGATTGACTCTGCAGCCAAAGACAGTGCTCCCAATCTGTTATGCAATTATTTATATGAGCTCGCTGGCCAATTCATGCATTTTTATGAGTCCTGCCCTATTCTTTCAGCCACTGACGCCATAAAAAACAGCCGACTGCAACTGGCAAACCTCACAGCGAACACGATACGAACCGGGCTTGACTTACTCGGTATTGCTGTACTCGATAGAATGTAACCATGTACAAACTCAACAGACAAAGAATGAGTTGATATGGCCGTATCGATTTTGAACTTGTTAAATTCCGGTGTTAGCCTGTATCCTAGAATGAACGTATTCAATCAAACTATCAAACTTCCGGAGTTAATCTTAGTGTTAAGAACACTTGATAGTAGATTGTAATCGTTTGATTAATCATACAATATCTCATATCTAATGTACTTGTCAGAATAGGTGCCACACCGAAATTAACCGATATCGTACTTGAGTGTGACATCACCATGACACACGAACACATCAAACTGTTACTGAATTGATGGAACATGGATATCCCTAACATTCAAGGAATGATTTGTTATGTCTATCTATTTGCTGCTTGTGTTTTTTTGCAGTTTTCTCTACGGATTAAGCGCAGTCCTCTGTAAAATCGGGTTGCAGCACAAACGTGACACCAACCTGCCGGCTTACTCGATCAGCACAATTGTGCTGTTCCTGATTAAAAACAAAATCTGGCTGCTGGGTATTGTCATCAGCATGATTGCCAATGTCACGATTATACAAATTCAATCCTTTATTGACGTTTCGGTGGTCTACCCGATTCTCAATTTTTCCTATATTTTTGTGTTATTACTCGGTGTTTTTTTTCTTAACGAGTCACTGAACACCTGGCAATATTATGGGGTACTCACGGTCGTCAGCGGTACCCTGATCATTTTACTGATCGCCGACACAACCACTGGTACTGGAACAAACTCAACGCGATTACTGTCTATCAGTGCCATTTCACTTTGCATCATCTTCGGTCTTGTAGCGTTTGTACACAACCGCAAGATCAAACAATACGAAATCTTTTACGCAATCTGCACAGGCATTTCATTTGGTAATGTCGAAACCTATATGAAAGCCAATACCAACCTGGTTAACAGTGAATATGGGGATTTTTCGGTTCTATCAATGAACAGTCTGATTCAATTTATCAACATGTGGCCATTTCTGATTCTCATTTTATTCGGAATCATAGGCTGGGTTTGTATGCAGATCACCTACTCTCACGGTGATGTATCTGTCACAGTCCCAATGTTTGCGGTCATCCAGAGTTCGATAACGCTTGGTTGTGGATATTTTGTATTTGGTGAATTTTTTTCATCTCAGAAAATTCTGGGCGTAGCAATGATCGTCTCCGGTGTTGTCATATTGGTCGTCTCTGCCTTGACCAGAAACCCGGAAACAGAAACAGCCCGGGACAATTGAATATGCGACATCCACGCATTTTACTGCTGTGTCCGACACTGGATGGAGCCGGCGTCGAACGTCGCGTTTATTTAATGTTCAATCGGCTATACAAACAGTGGGACAATATCAAAATTGGACTGCTCAGGGAACGAGGTGAGTTTTTAACGCAAATCAGCAAAACACAACGTCTGTATGTTAAACCAGGTCTGCTTAGCAAGATCGTTTTTTACCCGATACAAAACAACAACGATTTGCATAATATGATGCTGGCAATCGGGCAAACTCGCCGGCTTGTCAATCATTTTCAGCCGCAGTTAATTGTAACGTTTACCCTTGAAGCAAGCGTGCCGTTGTATTTCGCCCGCTTGTTTGGCGCCGGAAAATCAGCAATCTGGGTTATTTCGGAAGACAGCAATACAGCAATCGCATCAAAAAACGAGTTCGAATCTGCAATTGCGAATAGACTATTGCAGGCTTTTATCGGCCATGTTTACAGAAAAGCTGATTTTATAACCACGGTATCAACCTCTGTACAACAATCGATTAATTCGATTTATCGCATTCCCTTGCAACGAACCAATGTAATCGTTAATCCTGTTGATTTCCAGTCCATTCAGTCAATGGCTTCTCAACAACGCCCAGTGAGTTTTACGTATATTGTTGCTGTTGGTCGTCTGGCCAAAGTGAAGCAATTTGACTTGCTGATTACAGCTTTCTCAAGGTTAACAGCGGCAACTTCAATTCATCTGGTTATTCTGGGTGAAGGCAATCAGCGACAGAACCTGGAACAACTTGTCACAGAACTGAACCTGGAAGATCGTGTCCACCTGCCCGGATTTACAGAAAACCCCTGGGTTTATATGAAATATGCCAAGATGCTGGTCTTGAGTTCAGAAACAGAAGGATTCGGAAATGTATTGATCGAGGCGATGGCAACCGGTTGTCCGGTTATCTCGACAAATTGTGGTGGTCCAAGTGACATCATTGAGCATGGCAAAAATGGATTGATTGTCGAAGCAACGCAACAAACCATTACAGATGCCATGCAACAAATTCTTGATCACCCAAAATTAGCAGCGACACTGACCAAACAGGCACATATTGATGTACAGCGTTTCAATCTTGTCCACTGTACGTCTGAATTCAATGCGTTATTACAACAATTATTAAATAACCGGACAACAATCAATCCAGGGTTAATCAGCTGACAATTATCACGTCATCTATTTAACCCGTTGCATGCTAGCAGAAAAAAACGTCTAGTGGGCTAATCTCGAATAATGCCGAGGATCTTTAATCTTGATTTGAGGCTTCTGATAGTTAGCCTCCCAGGGTCGTTCTTCAGTATTCGTATGATTATTACGACTTGTATTACTTTCTGTTGTCTCTGACTCACCTGATGTTGAACCACTGTCAACAGGCTCATCTGACCCTTCAGTTGTAAATGCCATACTCTGACCACTTAACAACATCAGCATGACAACACCAACCAACTTAAAACTCTTCATAGACTTACCTGTACTAGCTAATATTAAACTTATAACGAACTGATAGCATTGAACATTGCTAAACATTATATTAATTTTATCGACAGCCGAAGCTAAAACTAAAGATCTACCAGACTCAATTTCAATCTAATTGTAGTCTATGCTTGACTTATGGCAGCTACAGTCTGTACTTTTTAACAAAATAGTCTTTATTTCGCTGCAAACAGTCACAATTTTGTAAATTCCATATCCGATTCTGTGTCTTGAATATCAAAGCAAAAGCAACTTTTAACTGCTAGATTTAAACATTTCCGTAATTGTAAACACTGATAGCTATAATAGACGGGATGCTTACAGGATTTTAGAAGTATTTAATAAAACAAACCATGGTGAAACCATGACTTTCAAGTTTCCTGCTTATGAAAAAATTGTTCTGTTTCCATTATTTACAATTGTTTCAACGTATCTCGCATCACTGTTTTGGAGTGATTTTATACCGTCGTTTATAACTGACCAATGGGTATTGTATACAGGAATTGCTCTTACTATCATGGCATTTCTTTTTGCAGTTCTGTATCGACGACATTACCGATATTCAATTGATTTATTTTTGACTGCCAGCCTGTTGATCTGGGTAGTCTACTGGCAAAAGGAATATACTTTTCAAGCACCTGTATTTCGGTCTTTTACTGTTTACTTTGTGCTGATAAATCTTGTTTTCGGACGGTTTGCGCACCATGAAGTATTTGCCGAAGATCAACACATTCTCCTCAACTTCCTGAACAGACAAACCCTGTTCAATGCCTGGTTAATGGCTCTGTGTGTACTCATCAGCTTACATCTGCAAGCCTGGTATATGTTGTACCCGGTTTTTGCCAGTATGCTCATGATCAGCACCCTGTTGATGATCTGGACAGATAAAATCATTCCGCCCCCTCATCACTCAGACAAAACCTGATCGATCTTCCTCTAATGGCGCTCTGGAAACGGAAACCTGCCAAAGGACTGGTCTGGCATACGGATCCGCGGCAGTCAGTATGCATCGGATAGCCACAGGGCGTTTTAGACGATCATCGTGTCACGCAATCCATGAACCGCAAAGGAAACTGCTGGGATAACACTGTGTCTGCAGGCTGCTTTCATCCCTTAAAAACTGAACTGATGCACCAAGAGCAGTTTAAAACCAATGATGAGGCTAAGCAGACTATATATGAATCGATCAAGGTCTTTTATAACCGTGAAAGAAGTCATTCTGAGAATGATGAGTTGTCACCCGTCGAATATAAAAATCAGTTCAAAGCTGTGTAACCCAGTGTCCGGTAAAATGTTGACACATTGGTAGAAGCATGACGCTGGATTGCTAAATTTCACTAAGAAAAAATCAGGAATATTTCATTCCGCCTGCTTGCTAGACTTGCCTGGTTTATAACTTATTAATGAGCTACGTTCATGGCAAGTAGTATGGATAATGAAAGATTCAGCATATTTTCATTTAACGGCAAAACCAGAATTTTACACTTGAGCTGGTTTGCATTTTTTCTGACATTTATGGTCTGGTTTAACCATGCTCCTTTGATGAGCTCAATCCGTGATACCTTCCAGCTCAGCGATCAGCAAGTCAAGATTCTTTTGATTTTAAATATTGCAATGACCATTCCAGCTCGCATTCTGATCGGAATGCTGGTTGATCAATTCGGACCAAAGCAGGTATTTTCCAGTTTATTGTTTGTTTGCAGCTGGATTTGTTTCGCGTTTGCGTTTGCTGACAGTTTTGAACAACTGGCTGTGATGCGATTTCTGCTGGGCCTTGTTGGTGCCGGTTTTGTGATTGGCATACGTATGATCAGTGAATGGTTTCCTACCAAAGAAGTTGGTGTTGCGGAAGGAATTTATGGCGGCTGGGGTAACTTTGGTTCAGCTGCTGCTGCAATGGCACTCCCGTCACTGGCACTGTTGTATGGTGGTAATGATGGCTGGCGATATGCAATTGCCACAACTGGTTGCATTATTTTGGTGTATGCGTTTATCTATTTTTTCTCGGTATCCGATACTCCAAAAGGGTCAACATATTTCAAGCCCAAAAAACCAGGAGCAATGGAAGTCAGTTCAGTTGGCGACTTCTTCTTTTATCTGGCCATGAATATTCCATTATATCTGGCGTTGGCAACGTTAAACTGGAAGCTGGGCAATTTGGGGTTATTTGACACAACCATAACCTTAGTGGTTTATGGCTGCCTGTCGATTATGTTTATCTACCAGTCGCGGCTTATCTATAAAGTAAATCGACAGATTTTTAAAAAAGCGCCTCCTGAATATGACCGGTACAAATTCAAACAGGTGGCAATCCTCAATTTTTCTTATTTTGTCTCATTTGGTTCTGAGCTGGCTGTGGTATCCATGTTGCCGTTGTTTTTTATCGAGACCTTTTCAATTGGTCAGGTTCAGGCCGGTTTTTTAGCTTCAGGGTTTGCGTTTATGAATCTTGTCGCCAGACCACTTGGCGGCTTGATCAGTGATCGTTTCAGTCGCAAGCGTACCTTGTTGCTGTTAATGATCGGCTTGATCTGCGGATATATTGCGATGTCACAAATCACTTCACAATGGCCTATTTTGCTGGCAGTCGCGGCATGTATGTTCTGCTCCTTCTTTGTACAGTCTACTGAAGGTGCTGTTTTCGCGGTAGTGCCATTGATTAAACGCCGTCTGACTGGGCAGATTGCAGGGATGACTGGAGCTTATGGTAACGTTGGTGGTGTTACGTTTCTAACGGTTTATAGTTTTGTTTCTGCCCAGGAATTCTTTATGATAATCGCTGCAACCACTTTATTTGGACTGGTATCCTTGTTATTTCTTGAAGAACCCAAAGGCAGCATGGCCGAAGTACTCCCTGATGGTACTGTACAGATGATTGATGTGCACTAGCCTGTGGAAACATGATATGTTCTTCGGCAGAACTAAGATGTCTCCTAACCGGTGCGGTTGTTCCTGGCCTGCCTGCTCAAGGCAATAAAAATGCAATTGCGCGCACAAATCTGAGTACACTCCGTCTGCCTAAATGACTTTGCAGCTAATGATGAAATACGTGTCAACGATGCTAACTAATGGTTGAGTATCAATTTGATTCAGGCATTTGCAGTGAGGCTGGGCGCAAGGAGGAAAATCAGGACTCACTAGGAATTCGTTTTCCGCAAGGTAATGAGCTCACCTACAAAGGCATTGTCATCGCAATTGCAGATGGAGTCAGTGGCTGCTGCGATGGCAAGGCAGCCAGTGAATTCTGCATCAACAGCCTATCCTCCGATTACTATACAACGTCAGATTCCTGGTCAGTCAAGAAATCTGTCGAACAGGTGTTGCTGGCAACCAACCGCTGGTTATTCGCGCAAGGTTCAGAACAGCAAAGTACTCTTAAAAGTATGGCCAGTACTTTAAGCGCCATCATCATCAAGTCCAATACCGCACATCTGATACATATCGGAGACAGCCGGATTTACCGGCTTCGAGGCAACCAGCTCGAACAACTGACCCAGGATCACAGTTGGTGCAACTCCAGGCAGAATTACTTACTACGTGCCATGGGGATCGACCTCAACCTGCAACTGGATTATAAAACTGTAGTCGTCGAAAGTGGTGATACATTCCTTTTGACCAGTGATGGTGTTCATGAGTATGTTGATTTGCAGGAATTGACAGAAGACATCATCAATTCCAAGGATCTGGATTCAGTTGCAAAGACCATTGTCAATCAAGCTTACCACAATCAAAGCCCGGACAATATGAGCTGTCTGATTACCCGCTTCAACAGCTTGCCTGATCCCAGCCCGGATGAAATTTTCCAAAAGCTGACTGATTTACCTTTTCCTCCGTCGCTGAAAGCCGGGATGAAACTGGACGAAATCAGTATCTTACGGACTATCCATAACAGTAATCGCTGTCAAATCAATCTGGCCTTATTGCCTGAGCCCAATGAACAGGTTGTCATTAAAACACCATCAGTGAATTATGAAGATGACCCGGCATTCCTGGAACTGTTCCGACACGAAGAATGGGTCGGTAACCGCATTCAAAGTCCTCATGTGATGAAGATTTTGAAACCGGCCAATCATCAGCGTAATTTTCTTTATCACATCGCTGAATTTATCGATGGCCAGACCCTGCAACAATGGATTCATGATAATCCGCAACCCGGCCGTCAGAAAGTGCGGGACATCGCAGAACAAATCGCACGGGGATTGCAGGCATTCCATCGTATGCAGATGCTGCATCAGGATATCAAGCCCGACAATATCATGATCAATCAAACCGGCACTGTAAAACTGATTGATTTCGGCTCGGTTAAAATCGCCGGGATAGAAGAAATCTCGACACCGATCCAGCGTATCGAACTGCTCGGCACCCGCTATTATTCAGCTCCAGAATATTTTCTCGGCTATCAGGGCTCACCACGTTCTGACCAGTTTTCACTGGCTGTTGTGGTGTATGAAATGCTGTCCGGGCATTTACCCTATGGTGAAAAATACGGTGAAAAAACTTTTTCACGTTGCAAATACAACTCTATCCGAAATTATTTGCCGGACATTCCAATCTGGATGGACAAGTCTTTACAGAAGGCTCTGAATTTTGACCCGGAACGACGCTATTCTGAATTATCTGAATTTATCTACGACTTATCTCATCCAAACCCGGCATTTCTGCAACAGGATAAACAACCGTTACTGGAAAGAAATCCGCTGGCATTCTGGAAAGGCCTGGCCATTATATCCCTGATCGCCAACCTGGCCCTGTTCATCTGGTTTCAAAACCTGGGCAGTTAATCCAATTATTAACTGAGTCATCAGGATTTGAGAGTTGACTGTATCAATCAGTCACTTAAAAATCAGCTTGATTCAATATGGCATTATTCATAGTCATCATCAACCAGTTCCCATGCATCAAGCAGTTGCTCGATACTTTCCAGGTCATCATAGGATATCTCTGAAATTAAAAACCCGGCACATCTGATTTGCTTTTCTTCAAATAAATGCGACCAGACAACCTCGGCTGATAATTCAATGTGAACTGCCTCTTCATCTGGCTCCTCAATATTCAGCTTCAAAGAAAAAACATCATTCACCTGCAATATATAATCAGTCAGGATTAAAAAACCACCAACCGACAGATCTATCAGAGTACCAATCTTCTGCTCTGTGTTTACATCCAGAACCTCAAATGGAAGAGGACTTTTGAATCGTTTGTGGCGTCTTCTTTCTATCATCGCAAAACCTTCTGAACAATTTATCTGTCACACATTCTACAGAGTATAGTTTGAAAAATTGGACATCATTCAATGTCTAAGCAATTTTGTAATGTCTACCAGACAACATCTACGAGCTAATCATCGATCATTCAGGGTTTACTCTGCTGATGTTGCGGAATTATACAGTTAGACACTTTTGAAATAAGCCAGTTGTATTGTTTAACTATCAGCCATTTTCCATGCCTGGATATCAATGACAACAAAAACGATACAACACCTGTTAAAGCTGAAGTGTTTAAGCCAGGGACTGAATGTCCGGATCCGGGTTAAACAGGCTCGTTCAGGGTTCCGTCTTAACATTGTCATTTTTGTTGAGTGCCCAGTTCGACGCAAACAGTTTATTCAAAAAGCACTATTCATTGACCCATCAGAAAGCATACTACGACTAAACATTGACTGCTTCATGCTCTTCATTTCCTTGTTTTTATAAGGCCAGTGTCAAGAACAAATCAGATAGACTCACGTTGACAATAAGAATCTTTTTTGACACATTCTGTTCGTTTCCAACAAACTCCTCTCAATAACAATGAAACATTTTCTGATGACTTTGCTCTTCCTGGGCTTGTTCTATGCTTGTACTCCAAAACCACTGACTTACAACGATTCAAATCAAGTTCAAGAGATTCAACTTAAAAGTGGAACATCTCAACAATCCCGTGTTTCAGCCTCGGTTGAAGAATGGAGAAACACAGGTGTTATCGTCAAGCAAGGTAAGACCTACCACATAACAGCCAAAGGGCGTTGGCGAACCAATCCTGCCTGTAACTTCACACAGCCCGACGGAACAGGTTTATATCAGGGTTTTTGCACTAAATCACCGCTGTGGCCTGAAATTATCAAAGGCTATAGCCACTCTATGTTAATTGGAAAAATCGGTGAAACCGGTCAGCCATTTCCGATTGGCGCTGATTACAGCCTCAAAGCTGACAATAATGGCATTCTGTTGTTACGCATCAACGATACAGTCAACACGAATTATGACAATGAAGGCTTTGTTGATGTCATTATCCGTGCTGCATCGACGCCAAATGAAATAAACGAACAACGCATCGCATCACAGGAATCCACTCAAACAGGGATTGATCTGGCCACAAGCATACGCAAACGAACAGCTCTGGTCATTGGAAACAGTGCTTACAGGTTCAGCCCTCTGAAAAACCCGGTCAATGATGCCAAAGCAATTGCTGAACAATTACGCAAAATGCATTTCGAAGTGATTTTAAAAGTCGATGTTAATCAACAGGACATGGAGCAAGCCATCGACCTGTTCAGTCGCAAACTCGATCCTGAAGGCCAAATTGCCCTGTTTTATTATGCGGGTCACGGCGTTCAGGTCAATGGAGACAATTATCTGATACCAATCGGAGCACACATCAAACGCCAGAATGATGTACGTTATAAAGCTGTCAATATCGGGCAGATCATGGGCTCGATTGGCGAAGGAGGAGACAACCTCAATATAGTCATCCTCGACGCTTGCCGCGATAACCCCCTGCCCCGCAGTTTTCGCAGCGCCAGCCGTGGCCTGGCCCGCGTCGAAAGCCCGAAAGGAACCATACTGGGCTTTGCAACCAGCCCCGGATCAGTTGCTTCCGATGGAGAAGGCGATCACGGCGTCTATACCAAACATCTGCTTGCTAATATGCGAAAACCTGGATACTCATTAGAGCAAGTCTTCAAGGAAGTACTGCGAGGCGTCAATACCGAAACTAACGGTCAGCAAACTCCATGGACAGAATCCTCGTTTACCGGAAATTTTTCGTTTATCCCGAATTAACATCAGTGTTTCGATTTTCAATTCTCGAAACTCTACCAATGATCTATTAAACTGTTTATGGTTAATAATTTGAATGAATAAAATATTGTGTCCTCAGATTTCTACATATTACCGCTATAAAATTGTTAAAAAGAGTTATGATGGCAACAGTTCCAGACAGGGAGAAAATGCAATAACCTGGTAGTCAAGAACAAAACCATCTGCTGAGTGCAATTTTCCTGCCGATGAGATCAATACCTGCGTCGTTGGATACCTGATCCCTGAAAGAACTGTTTTAACCATTTCAAGGGGGGGCTTATGGATATCCAGGTCAATGCACAAGAAAAAATCAATTCATTTATGGCGGGTCTGAAGCGCCGTAATCCAGGTGAGACTGAATTCCAGCAAGCCGTACAGGAAGTTGTCACCCACATCATTCCTTTCATTGAAGACAAACCGCTTTATCAGGAAATGCAAATTCTTGAGCGTCTTTGCGAGCCTGATCGCGTCGTCATTTTCAGGGTCTGCTGGGAGGATGACAAAGGCAGAATCCGTACTCAACGCGGTTACCGTGTTCAGCATAATAACTCAATTGGTCCTTACAAAGGCGGACTGCGTTTTCATCATAGCGTTAATCAGAGCATTCTCAAATTTCTGGCTTTTGAGCAAACATTTAAAAACAGTTTAACGGGGTTGCCGATGGGTGGTGCCAAAGGTGGCTCGGATTTTAACCCGAAAGACAAATCTGATAACGAGGTTATGCGTTTTTGTCAGTCGTTTATGACTGAATTAACCCGTCACATTGGCCAAAATAAAGATGTTCCCGCTGGAGATATCGGAGTGGGAGCTCGTGAAATCGGCTATCTGTTTGGACAACACAAACGCCTTTCCAATGAATTTACCGGGATACTTACTGGCAAAGGTATGGAATATGGTGGAAGTCCCATCCGGGTTGAAGCAACCGGCTACGGGGCTGTTTACATGATGGAAGAAATGCTTAAGCTAAGGAATCAGCAACTTGAAGGCAAAACATGTCTCATATCCGGTTCTGGAAATGTTGCCCAGTATGCGACTGAAAAATGTATCCAGCTCGGTGCAAAAGTGGTTACGATGTCTGATTCATCTGGTTTTATGCATGACCCGGACGGGATTGACCAGGAAAAACTTGAGTATATTGTTGATTTAAAAACCAATCGGCGTGGTCGTATTTCAGACTTTGCCAAAGAGTACGGTGTTGAGTTTTACCCTGACAAACGTCCATGGGGTATTCCATGTGATCTGGCTTTTCCCTGCGCAACCCAAAACGAACTCAACGCAGAACAAGCAACAACCTTGGTCAAGAACGGTTGTATGGGAGTTTCCGAAGGCGCTAACATGCCGACTGATCTTGAAGGAATCCGGATTTTTCAACAAGCAAATACACTGTTTGCACCAAGCAAGGCTGCAAATGCAGGCGGCGTTGCTGTTTCCGGGCTGGAAATGAGTCAAAACAGCGCCCGGATTACCTGGAAAGAAGAGGAACTGCAAAATCTGCTGCAAGGGATTATGCAGGATATCCATGAGAGTTGTGTGGAATATGGTCGAGAAAGTAAAGACCGGATTAACTACCTCAAAGGTGCAAACATTGCTGGTTTTACTAAAGTCGCGAATGCCATGCTGGCATACGGAGTTGTATAACCTGTAGCGTCTAATGGGTTAGATACAAGCCAACTTTATATTTCGTAAAAATAAATCATGTTGGCTGACACCTTGATTATGTATGTTGGCTGACACCTTGATTATGTGCTTACAGTTTAACACGAGTTAAAACTAAAGTTCAGGAATTCATTTTATGTAAAAATAGACAGGTATGCACCTGATTTATACTTCCGAAAACCGGAAAGAATGCAAAACTCCGTATATCTTTTCCTCAAACGTAACTGTTAACCATCTTTTTTAATCATCTCACTTTCGTGAAACCATGGGGTCAGCCAATATGATTTTTCGTAAGCATAAATCATGGTATGACAGGCCACTAAAGCTATGAAATATTAGTGACCTGTCTTAATCCTGGCCGAATAACTTTCTTAATTCAGCGAGAATTGTTTTGAAGCACTCCATGGCCCGACACCACTTGAGTTCCAAGTCTGAACCCACCAAATGCCGCTGCCATTCGTTAACACAGTGCCTGGCGTTATCGAGCAGTTACCTGTGCCTGAAGCACAATTGGCCTGACTGGCGGTATACCATGTCTTGATTACATTCCCTGTTGAATCATTAACCCAAAGGTAATACCACGTTGATGATGGCACCGCCTCCCAAACATAGGTTGGGGTATTATCAGAGATTGCACCTACTGGTTCAATCAATTCCGTTGGAGGTGGTGGGCCACCAACATTAAAATTTAAGTGTTCACTCCATGGCCCGTGCCCATTAGAGTTCCAGGTCTGCACCCACCAGATGCCGCTGCCATCGGCAAGTACTGTATTCGGAGTTACAGAACAGTTACCTGTGCCTGAAGCTCAATTGGCCTGACTGGCGGTGTACCACGTCTTGATCACATTCCCTGT
>JAHZJL010000124.1 GCA_022600935.1 Gammaproteobacteria bacterium | reverse complement strand
TGTGTATTGGTTTTTTTTCACTGTTTAATCCGTTGACGGAAAACATATTGGCGGGTTTTGTCATGTCCTTGCTGATCGCGACAACAGCATTCAGTATTGCAACAATTAATCTTAATTCACTGGGAGCAATGTGGAGTTCGGATTATCATCAAAAAACTCAAATTACCTCCTGGCGGGAGGGAATTGCCCTTGTCGGAATACTGATTGCTTCTTCATTACCCGGATTTTTACAACTGATAGAAACCAGGCAACAGGCATTCAATCATTATTCACTGATTTTGGTTTTAATTTCTGTTGTCTCGTTGTTAATTTTCAGACATTGGTACCGTGTTGACAGATTGTCAAATCAGAGACATTTCACCATATCTAACCTCACATCCAACTCTGATAGTCTAAAAGATATTTTCAGCCGGATTGCCACAAACAAATTATTTTTTTTGATTTACACAGTCAGTATGCTGGCTTCTGCAATACCTGCAGCACTGGTATTGTTTTTTATTCGGGATCGACTCGGTGCTGAAACCTACTCAGGACTATTTCTGTTTATTTATTTTTTCAGCGGCATTATCGGCATTCCAGTCTGGCAATATCTGGCTCAACGCTTCGATAAACAAATCAGCTGGTTGATCGGGATGATCGTTGCTGTGTCCGCATTTCTATGGGCGTATACACTCGAAACCAATGACTTGATTGAATACGGTTTAATCTGCGGAGTGTCCGGGCTTGCCTTAGGCGCTGAATTGATTTTGCCGCCTTCAATACTTGCCGACCTGATTCAAGATAATCAATCGACCGATACAACAAGTTCTCAATTTGCAATGCTGACATTCTTGTCAAAATTTTGTTTCGCAATTGCCAGTGGTGCAGCACTATTAATACTCGGGATGTCCAGTTTTCAGACCAGCCAGCTGAACTCTGACAAAGCACTCACTCTGCTGTCATTTTCCTATGCCTTGCTACCCAGCATTTTTAAATGTGTCTCAATCTTTTTATTATGGCGCTGGATCAATCATCTCAGACGGTTCAACAACAATGAAAAAAAACTGTTTACTGCTGACTCTTTTATTACTGGTTCTTAACGGATGTTCAACAATGGATCTTAATCACTATGCAAATGACGCACCTGTATTCAGAATGGAGGACTATTTTCAAGGTGAAGTCAAAGCCTGGGGTATCATCCAAAACTGGCGCGGTAAAGTCATTGAACGTTTCGATATACGCATGGTTGGCAGCTGGGATGGTGATAATGGAACAATGGAAGAGGATTTTCTGTTTTACGATGGAAAACAGCAGCATCGCACCTGGAAAATAAAGCGCTTATCAGACTCCAGTTACCAGGCCACTGCTGATGATATTATCGGCATTGCCTCGGCTAACCGAAATGGGAATGCCATTCAATGGAATTATCAAATGGATATATCAGTTGATGGGAGTACCTATCGCATCAGCTTTGATGACAGGATGTGGCAGCTAAACGACGGTGTTGTCATCAATCGTTCCTATATGAAAAAGTTTGGCTTTACTGTTGGCGAACTCACTGTCTTTCTGAAAAAAACAGACACTGGAAGCTAATTATCAATGCAGGATTATCAGCACAAAACAATCTGGATCATAGGTGCAAGTTCCGGTATCGGATATCATCTTGCCAAAGAACTGCATTCACGAGGCGCGAGGCTTATTGTCTCAGCCAGAACAGAAACCAGGTTGACAGAACTTCAGAATGAACTGAATCACAACATCTCAGTGCTTCCCATTGATGCCGCTAACAGTCAGGCTGTTGAAAACGCCGCACAATGGTTTGTAGAAAACGGAATTGTGATCGATAGTGTAATTTTCATGGCTGCCGTATACACACCAGGTCGGCTCGATGAATTATCCATTGAAGACATTGATCAACAGTTTCGTATCAACCTGAATGCAGCATTTTATGTGATTCATGCAGTATTACCGATCATGAAACAACAGCACAATGGTCAAATTGCATTATGTGCGAGTGTTGCAGGATATCGTGGTTTACCGGCTGGTCAACCTTACAGCGCTTCCAAAGCCGCCATGATCAATCTGGCAGAATCCTTAAAACTGGAATGCAGCAATACTGATATCGATGTCAAACTCATCAGTCCTGGCTTTGTCAGAACTCCCATGACCGATAAAAATGAATTCAAAATGCCGATGATTATCGAACCACAAGAAGCTGCCAAAGCCATTGCTGACGGATTACTGAAAAGCCAGTTTGAAATTCATTTCCCAAAACGGTTCACATTGATAATGAAAATGCTGCGTATTTTACCCAATGCCTGTTTCTTCTGGCTGACTAAGCGCTGGTTATAAAGGCCATTATTGCGCCGCATCAACAGACACCGGTCATTAACGATATTATTAAATTTATCCGATTGTTTTTACTGTATAAATCAGGAACGACAAATCAAAATTCAAGTCTAAAGATTAGATAGTGGAAAAAGAGAGGTATTAGCTATGAAAATTTATTGGTCTGGCCCAAAAAGCATCAGTGAAATTGAGGATATGCCACTGGATGAAGCCAAAAAAATGTGGGAAAAAGCATGTTTTGACGCGCGCAATCTAAAATCTGCGTTTGCCGGTCTGTTTGTCATCTTTCTGCTGGTCACAACTAACAGTTATATCGGTCAAATGAATTTTGGAGACATGGCGGTTACAATGTTTTTTCAACTCATTGTACTAGTCATTGGCCTTGTACTCCTGGCTCAAATGAACTTTCTGGTCGCCAACTATCTTGTTAATCAACGTCTCAAACCCACTCAAATCAAGCGGTTTTAAATACAACATCACCAATTATCCCCCTGTGTCAGGATAGGTGACGCTTTAAAATTTATTTATTTCTTTTTTTAGCAACACATATAACTTGCTTGAAATGATTTCATGGTCATGTAATTCCTTTAAGGTATCAATCTCGGTGGTTTGCAATAAAGCCCGTGCTGAACGTCCATTTAAATCATCTAAAAGAACTTTATTCGATTGAATTTCATTGTGCATGTGCAGTTCGGCTTTATTTTTTAATAGCTGATAAATTTGCACGACATTTTGTAAGGCTTGTGAGTCATCGAAAATTTCGATCAGGGGAGAATGATTCATTAATGCTAATTCATCAAGAACTTTGCTGATCAACTTGTATTGCGTTCGATAATAAAGATAACGTTCTTGACTGCTGCTCGAATTTGCAGGTAAATAAAATATTTGACGTAGCAGGCTATTCAACTGGCTTATCCATGAGTGCAAATAAATGTTTAGCGATTTTAATTTTTTTTGCCCCTGCTCAACCCGTTCAGTCTGTGTGTCTAAAATGATTAAATTCTTTTTATAAATATTTTCATTAATTTCACCCCGCCGAAACAATTCTTTTAATTCACTTTTTTGTAATGCCAGGGTGTAAATTCGCAACATATTTTCAACGACAAGACTTGATTCTTTGCTTTTTTGCTGACACTGTTCAGCCACTTGCTGGTAAAGTTTTTGATATTCAGATGTAAAGGCTTGGTATTGTGTTTCACTTATATTATGTTGCTCATACAGTGTTTTGGTTCTCGTGTTTAAACTTTGATATATGAGTGCTTTGCTTTTTAAATAACTCATTTCTTCATGTGGCAATAAGACATCGATGTTTAACCAGCGAATCACTTTTCCTATGGTTGTCGCTTTAATCAGCAGGGTAAAATAAATACTGCCGATTGTGATGGCAATGATGAAATCTTTGATAGAGAAGTCATAGTTCCAGTTGGGGAGGCTCAGGTCATCCGGGATCAACAAGACCATAATGACTGCAAGGGAGCCACGTAAACTGCCCCACGCCAGTAAATGCTGCCAGTTTAAAGGGATACTCTCTTCTGATTTAATTTGATTGGCAATGCCTGCCGAACAATAAATTGAGATGGCTCTGGCAATCACCACCACTAAAATCATTATCAATATGGGCAGGATGGCAACGTGTAAAGCGATGGTCAGACTGGTAAACAATAAACCCATTAGAATGAAGACCAGCGAGTTGGAAAGAAAGGCGAAATAGCTCCAGAATTTTTCCATATAGTCTTCGACACCGGCAGACATTTTATAACGTCCAAAATTACCCATGACGATTGAAGAAACCAGTGTAGCGATGATTGAAGAAAAATGAATGTGATGACCGTAGATGACTAATTTTTCAGAAATAAGCTCCGCTAACAGAAAAGTAAAATGAGCAACCAGCAAAGTCAACGTAATTTCAAGATGCTCATTTCCTTTTACCCATTCGATGAGCTTAGAAAAAATAAACCCCATTAACAAACCAAATAAACCACCGCCAACAATCATGGTGAAAAATGAGAAAACACCTTGTAAAACTGTAGTCGCGCCATGAAAGCCATTCAGCATAATTTCCAATAACACCAGGAAAATAGCAAAGGCCGTTCCATCGTTAAATAGACTTTCACCTTCAAATATCAGGGTTAAGCGATGAGGTGCTCCGTACTCCTTAAATAAGGCGAGTACAGCAACCGGGTCAGTCGCTGAAATGATGGCACCGAATAATAAAGTAACTAACAGCGGAATATCAAAACCAAGTAGATGGAAAACCCAGTGTCCTACAAATCCGATCAGAAAGGTTGAAATCAATAAACCCACAATCGCCAACAGACTAATGGCAAATTTATTTTCCTTGATATTTCGAATTTTGATGTTATAGGCCGATTCAAAAATCAGGATTGGTAAAAAAACAAAAAATAATAGTTCCGGTGTCAGTTGAAAACTGGTCACAAATGAAAAAGCGTCTATTTCAGAAAGCGGCACTAACAATGAACCACCGATGACCAACAGGACCGTATACGGGATCCGTGTTTTCAGGGAAAGAATATTGATCCCAAGCGATAATAGAACCAAGGTAAAAACAGATAGATAAACGTCAAGACTCATTTCAATGCTTTTGTTAAATTTAATTATTATTTTTATAAAAAGGGAGCTAGATATAAGGGTTCAGTCTACCTCATTAAAGGCATTATGACTGAAATTATGCATGATCGTGTCATGCAATTTTCAATTCGTACGTTTGTATACATCGCTCAACTTCATGACCTATTCTGGCCTGATCCCATTTCAACAACTTGCCAGTAGTTTCAGCAAGTTTCTGTAATTGGAGTTGACTGATTTTAGCTAGAATAAACACAGGAATACGGCGTCTGAGCAAATCGTCCAGGTGAACGACCATTTCGTTTTCGCAGCAAAACACCAGGTCGGCCAGTGTAAATGGTAGAGTGCCCACTACCCGGTCGGCCAGTTCCGGGTGTTGTTTGATGAGGTTAAATAATTCATTGGCCCGATTACCGTGCCGCTTGAGCATCCATTCAGCGCTTTGCATATCGACACCGAGATCAATCGCTTGTGAACAATGATTTTCAAACCAATCCTGATAGTCTCCTCCTGGTTTCCATGGAAATGCTTTGTTCGTAGTTTGACAGGGTTTATCAACTTCCAGTTGTTGTGCAATGCGATCGACAATAACTGATGCATCTTCCCGTGCTGAGGTTAATTTTCCACCGACCGATACCAGTATTCCATTATCGAGCGTTTTCAATTCCCAATCGCGACTGATTGCCGATGGGGAATCCGCATTACTGTGTTGCAAGACCCGTAAACCGCTAAATGTTCCAAGGATATCGTCATGGCTCCAGTGAAAATCAGGAAACACCGCATTGACTTCATCCAGCAAATAATCAATCTCGTGTTGTTCGATAGCTAAATTGTCGAGATCAGCGTTGTAGTTGCTGTCCGTGGTGCCAATCAGCGTGAACCCATACCACGGGATAATAAAAAATACGCGGCCATCAGATTGCGCAGTGACCAGCAAAGCCTCGTTCTGCAATAGCGGCGGGAGAACCAGGTGAATACCTTTTGACAAGCGGCACCACGGCCTGACTTCTTCCAGTTCTGACATCCAGCGTCCGGCTGTATTGACAACATGCTTTGCAGATACGTTGATGTAGCGATCACTCACCAAATCACAAACAGTCAATCCGCTGACCTGACTATTGTGTTCGATAATGTTCTCGACAGAACAATAGTTGAGCGCAACTGCACCGGCAGCAATAGCACCGTCAATCAGTTCCAACACCAAACGAGCATCATCGGTCTGGGCATCGGCATAGGTATAACCAGCAAGTAAACCTTGTTCATTAATTCCAGGAAATCGTTCAGCAAAAGAATGGCCGTCAAATACCGAATGACCCTGACTCGACGTTTTGTTGCTGCCAAGCAAGTCATACAGCATAAGTCCGGCTTTCAGTTTCAGGCGGCTGACTCTGGAATTTTTATAGACTGGCACCCCGAATCGTAAAGACCAGACTCTGTGCGGTGCGACATCAAGTAGCATTTCACGTTCCGCCAGAGCTTTTTTGACAAGACTGAAATCCAGGGTTTCAAGATATCGCAAACCGCCATGAATCAGTTTGCTGGATGCACACGATGTACCACTGCCCCAATCACCTTTATCAACAATCGCAACACTCAAACCACGCAATGCAGCGTCATAAGCTGTCCAGGCACCGTAGATTCCACCGCCCCAAATCAGCACATCAAACTGTTGCTGAGCTAACTGATTTGCTTCCCGGTCCACGACTGCCTCATATTCAACGCTTTCGGTATATCATCGGTTATCAAGACATCAACAGCTAAATCCAGTGCTTTCTGTATGTCTTCTTCGGAATTACAGGTATACGTTAACACTTGTTTGTCCAGTTCACGCAAATGTCGCATCATTGACAGATCGAGTGTCTGTATCGGCAGGCATAATCCTGCCAGATATGGATGTTGTTCCAGCACACTCTCGACAACGTACAGACCTTGATCCTGTTCCAGTGTATAAAACAACGGGAATCCTGGTTTCAGTTGATTTGCATAAATCATACATTCCAAATCGAAAGAGGAAAGAAAAACATCGCCATTTTGCGATGTCTCAATCAATTCCAATGCTTGCCGGGTTTTTAAACGCTGATGCCGGGTTGACTCCCAGGCCCCAATTTTGATCTCGATCTGTAACCTGCAACGGCCTCGATATCTTTTAATAAATTCTTTCAGCGTCAAAACGCTTTCTGACTCAATTCCATTTGCAAAATATTGAGCGAAATCCAGGGATTCGAGCTCTGCAAGAGTAAAATCATCGATATGTCGGCCAGCAAAGCCAAGTTTTCCTGTTTCATCGTCATGATACAGGACAGTCACCTGGTCCTTGCTCATCTGAACATCGGTTTCCATACCGTCAATCGGGTACAGCAACGCTTTGTCAAACGCCAAACGTGTATTCTCAGCGGCCTCCCGGTTAGCGCCTCGATGTGCAAAAATTTGCGTATTACTGAAAACTGGCTGATTCATTAATCAAAGACTTTGAATATACGTTGCCTGGTTTGTCATCGATGATCCTTCACTGACCCATTTCTACCAGAAATTTCACTTAATCAAACAACCCGGTCAATCACGTCAGCTCCTCTGAAAAAAGCATCCAGATTATCGACGACACGATGTCCCATTGCAATGCGGGTTTCCTGTGTCGCGCTACCCAGGTGAGGTAACAGGGATACATTGTCCAGTGTCAGCAATTCCGGGTTTACATGCGGCTCGCCTTCAAAAACATCCAGACCGGCTCCTGCGATGGTTCCGTTGCGTAATGCATTAATCAAAGCCAGGGTATCAACTACATCTCCACGCGCAGTATTGATCAAATGTGCGGTTGGTTTCATCAGCTTGAGTCGATCAGCGTTGATGAGATGAAAAGTCTGCTCACCACCCGGGCAATGCAGTGATACAAAGTCAGCCCGGCTTAACACATCCTCGGGACTATCGCATTTGACTGCATTCAGATCAGCGATTAAATCATCAGAAATTGATGAAGGATTGTAATAGAGAATCGGCATGTTAAACCCGTGATGGGCTTTTTTGGCCATTGCTCTGGCGATACGCCCCATTCCAATCAGCCCCAATGTCTTGCCAGTGACTTTGGTGCCCAGCATATGAGTCGGTCGCCAGCCAATCCATTCACGGTCGCGAACGTGGCGATCTCCCTCCGCTCCACGGCGCGCGGTCATGAGTAACAACATCATGGCAATATCGGCTGTACAATCGGTTAAAACATCTGGTGTGTTGGTGACAGTTATACCGGCAACTGTTGCCGCCTCCAGGTCGATATGGTTAAACCCTACTCCAAAATTCCCCAGTATTCGGGTCCGTCGTTCATTGACATTGATAATTTCAGCATCGAAGACGTCAGTCACTGTGGGTAAAACAGCATCTGCGTTTTGCATGGCGTATTGTAACTCGGTGACGGACATTGGCGTGTCATCTTGATTCAAACACACATCGTAATCTGCCGACAAACGGTCTTCAACAGCTTGAGGCCAACGACGTGTTACCACGACAACCGGTTTTACCATTCAGGACACTCCACAACAATCATTTGAATCTATTTTCATTGTATCCATTTTGGAATATAAACAAAATGACTTATAAAAATCACAAGTTAATAGTATTACCACGCCACAAAAAAACCACGCTCAATGAGCGTGGTTTTCCTTATTGAAAACTGACTCCGTGATAATGAACATCACGCAATACCGGCAAATAACGAAATCATATTTCAGCTCAGCCAGTCTTGCGCCAATACTCACATGCAGCGCCAACACCACTTCCAGCTTCGATATTGACACCGTTATCACGTAACGCCATTTCTACACCAGCCAGTGCACTGACCAGACTGAGTTCGTTGAGATCGCCCAAGTGGCCGATTCTGAACAATTTTCCAGCGACTTCAGACAAACCGCCTCCAAGTGACAGATTGTATTTGTTGAATGCCGTCATGATAATATCCTGGGCGCTCACGCCTTCCGGTACCATCACAGCCGAAACTGAATTGGAATACCATTTCGGTTCTTTAGCGCATAGCGTCAAACCCCATGCAGCAACAGCCTGTCTGACACCTTCTGCGAGACGCTGGTGACGGGCAAACACATTGTCCAACCCTTCTTCCAGCAATAATCTGATGGATTCACGTAAACCATATAACATCGGTGTCGATGGCGTATATGGAAAATAACCACCAGGATTGTGCATAAGATGATCGTTGAGATCGAGAAAGCCACGGGTACACTGTGCAGTTTCACGGGCAGCCAAGGCTTTTTCGCTGAATGCCAGTAACGCCAGTCCGGCTGGCATCATGAATCCTTTTTGTGAGCCGCTCACCGCAGCATCAATACCCCATTCATCCATGCGAAAATCTAGACTGGCAATGGAGCTGACTCCATCCACATAGAACATCGCCGGGTGACTGGTCGCATCCAGCGCTTTTCGGACACCTGCCAGATCGCTGGTTACGCCAGTTGCTGTTTCATTATGAGTAATCAGCAAGGCTTTAATTTCGTGATTGCTATCCTGGGCCAATCGCGCCTGCAAGGCATCCAGCGGCACACCTTCGCCCCAGGGAACTTCAGTATATTCGACATCCAGTCCCAGACGTTTGGCCATATCAATCCACAAATGACTGAACTGGCCAAACCGGTATGACAATACTTTATCACCACGAGACAAGGTATTGGTCAGCGCAACTTCCCATCCGGCTGTTCCGGTTGCAGGAAAGGCAAATGCTGTTCCTTTCTCGGTCTGGAAAATTTTCTTCAGGTCTTCCAATACCGGTTTGACCAGTTCAGGAAAAATCGGTGAACGATGATCTTCCATCGACACGTGCATTGCCTGTAGAATTGAGTCCGGTGTATTGGTCGGCCCCGGAACGTACAAATGATTGCGTCCAGCCATTGGCGATTCCTCGTGTAATTTTGGCTAAGTGAATTGATGATTGAGCGTTTGATATGGTAGCGACAAGCAGTATTCAAACCGATCCGTCAGCCCGCCTGGCAAACGTATCAACAAATGAAAAAACAGACTATTATGCCGGACTAACCCAATCGAATCAATGCACGTTCACGCCAGTGAATGACCTGAAAAAAACTACAACTACCAACCAACACCTGACATTATGAATAACGACTTATTAAACAAATTATTTGTTGGTGTGCAACACGGTTTGCCACATCACCTGATATCACGATTGATCGGTTTGCTTGCCAAAACCAGCAATTCAAACATCAAACAGCAATTCATTCAGCGCTTTGCCGAGCATTACAAGGTCAACATGGAGGAAGCAGAACACCCCGATCTTGACAGTTACACCTGTTTTAACGATTTCTTTACTCGTGCTTTGAAACCCGGCTCACGGCCAATTGATACCACCCCCAACAGTATCATTTCACCAGCCGATGGAGCCATCAGCCAGATTGGTGACATCACCCATGAATCGATTATTCAGGCTAAAGGCAGACACTATTCGGCATTGACCCTTCTAGGAGGAAACCCTGACGATGTAGTTCCATTTCTGGATGGACAGTTTGCGACAATCTATCTGGCCCCCAAGGATTACCATCGCCTGCACATGCCCATTAGTGGTCGGCTAACCAAAATGCTACATGTACCGGGACGTCTGTTCAGTGTTAACCCTGTCACCGCAGAAGGAGTCCCAGATCTGTTTGCCCGTAACGAGCGCGTTGTCGCTCTGTTCGAAACGGAAATCGGCCCGATGGCACTAGTGCTGGTCGGGGCAATGATCGTAGCCAGCATCGAAACTGTCTGGCATGGAGTCGTCACGCCACCAACCCGCCGCAAAGTGCAAAGCTGGAGCTATAATGACCAGACCATTACTCTGGAAAAAGGCGAGGAAATGGGCCGCTTTAAACTCGGTTCGACAATCGTTGTGTTGTTTCCCAAAGAGGCAATACGATGGGAGTCAGAAATACAGCCTGAGCATACAGTAAAAATGGGATCATCCATTGGTCAAATGATGTAAATGCTAAACAATTGTGTTGCAATGCAGTCTAAAGATTAATTCCATTGTATTCAACAATCTTTTGACATGTCTGACACTATGCAAGCAATGCTGTTCAGAGAGGCCGGCCAGCCACTGGAACTGGTCGAACTGCCAATACCGATTCCAACAGAACATGAAGTATTGCTCAAAGTCTCGGCTTGCGGAGTGTGCAGAACAGACTTGCATATTGTCGATGGTGAATTAAAACAACCCGCATCACCCCTGGTACCGGGTCACCAGATTGTCGGTATTGTGCAAGCAACTGGTTTCGCCGTTAAACGGTTTTCAATTGGCGACCGGGTAGGCGTCCCCTGGCTTGGACAAACCTGCGAGTGCTGCGGTTACTGTATAAATGGGTTGGAAAACCTGTGCGAAGATGCAGTGTTCACCGGCTATCAACGCCCCGGTGGGTTTGCACAATTGACGACCGCCAATGAACAATTCTGCTTCACCATCCCCGATCATTACCCTGACACCCAGGCCGCCCCTCTGCTCTGCGCTGGACTGATCGGATACCGGGCCTACCGATTTGCCGAGTATGCCCATACCATTGGCTTTTATGGATTTGGCGCAGCTGCACATATCCTTTGCCAATTGGCCGTCTATCAAGGGCGAAAGATTTATGCGTTTACACGCACTGGTGATCATCCGACCCAACAATTCGCCCTCAAGCTCGGAGCGACCTGGGTCGGCAGCTCAGAACAATCACTACCCGATTTACTTGATGCAGCGATCATCTTCGCCCCTGCCGGACAACTGATCCCTGCGGCTCTTAAAGCAATCAAGCCTGGTGGAAAAGTAATTTGCGCAGGAATTCATATGAGCGATATCCCGGCTTTTCCGTATGATATCCTGTGGGGAGAGCGCAGTCTGCAATCAGTCGCTAACCTCACCCGCCGCGATGGTGAAGAATTTCTCAAGCTAGCTCCTCAAATCCCTATCCAAACAGATGTCACCAGCTACCCCCTTTCAAAAACCAATCAAGCATTGGATGACTTAAGGAATGGACGCTTCAATGGTGCCGCTGTGGTATTGCCCTGGGCATGAAAAAATACTGATTTGAAAATTATAGTGACAAATTATGATACACAGCGTTTAACGTTACAAAGTACATTGATTTGGTTTTTAAAAACCTTATTGTGCAGTATTAACAGTCAACATTTCTACCCGACAGCTTTTAGGAGCTGATAATCGATCATTCAGGGTTTACTGTGCTGAAATTGTGGATTTATACAGTTAGACATTTATGAAATAAGCCAGTTTTATTGTTTTTCTATCAGTCATTTTCCATTCCCGGGTACCAGTGACATCAACAATGAGTACAGGAACAGTTATCGCCATTCGTGGCAGTGTTGTCGATATTGCTTTTACAACACAATTGCCATTGATTCGCACCATTTTACGCGCCGGTGAAAAGGAAAGCGTGAGTATTGAAGTCCTCGCTCTGCTTGACTCTACAAGAGTGCGTGGCATTGCACTGACACCAACACAAGGCCTGGCCCGGGGTATGCCGGTTACCAATACCGGACAACCATTACTGGCCCCGGTTGGTAATGCTGTGTTGTCGCGAATGTTCAACGTATTCGGTCACCCAATCGATCACCTGCCACCACCGGACAATGTGCAGTGGCGCTCTGTGCATCAAAACCCGCCTGCCCTGTCTAGTCGTTGCACAGGATCTGAAGTCTATGAAACAGGTATCAAGGTTATCGATTTGCTTGTACCAATGGAACGTGGTGGTAAAGCAGGTTTATTTGGGGGCGCCGGTGTCGGCAAGACAGTCTTGTTAACTGAAATTATTCATAACATGGCCGGTTTTCATCAAGGTGTCAGTATCTTTTGTGGCATTGGCGAGCGTTGCCGGGAAGGTGAGGAACTCTATCGGGAAATGAAAGCCGCTGGTGTGCTGGATAACATGGTGATGTTATTCGGGCAAATGAACGAATTACCTGGCAGTCGATTCAGAATTGGTCATGCTGCCCTGACCATTGCTGAATATTTCCGGGATGATGAACATCGCGATGTCTTGTTGTTAATCGATAATATTTTCCGTTACATCCAGGCCGGTTCGGAAATTTCAGGCTTGATGGGGCAGATGCCATCCAGGCTCGGTTATCAGCCTACTCTGGGAACCGAATTATCTGAACTTCAGGAACGCATCGCTAATACCGATGCCGGTGCAATTACCTCGATCCAGGCTGTTTATGTCCCGGCAGACGATTTTACCGATCCTGCTGCTGTTCATACTTTTTCGCATCTGTCTGCATCTATCGTGTTATCACGCAAACGCGCAAGCGAAGGTTTGTATCCAGCAATCGACCCATTGCAGTCCAGCTCCAAAATGTTAACCCCTGGTATTGTCGGGCAACGCCACTATCAATTGGCCAGGGATGTGAAACGCACACTTGCTGAATATGAAGACTTGAAAGATATCATCGCCATGCTGGGTCTGGAGCAACTCTCCCAGACGGATAGAAACACTGTGTTTCGGGCCCGGCGTCTGGAACGCTTTCTCACTCAACCATTCTGTACCACAGAGCAATTCAGTGGAATGCCTGGAAAAACAGTCAGCCTCGACGAGACCATCAAAGGATGTGAGCGTATTCTCAACGATGAATTTAAAGCGTATCCTGAAAGCACCTTCTACATGATTGGTAACATTGATGAAGCGCATTCAAAGAAAAAATTGCTGAATGAAACAACAGCGCTTTCTGCATAAGACGGGGATTGTTATCCATGACTGACCACCTGATGCATCTTAAAATTCTAATGCCGTTTCAGATTTTTGCTGAAATCAGTCAGGTAAAACGAATTATCGCAGAAACCAGTGAAGGTTCGTTTGGAATTTATCCACGCAGACTGGATTGTGTGACAGCGTTGGAACCGGGTATTCTGACCTATGAAACAGCTGACTCCGGAAATGAAATCTATATCGCAGTTGATGAAGGAATACTTGTCAAACAAAAACAAAGCGTCCTGGTTTCAGTGCGAAATGCTATCGGTGGCGCTGAACTTGGTGAGTTGCATGACAAGGTGCGCAGTGAATTTCTGGAGCTGGACGACCATGAGCGCAGTGTCCGATCGACACTTGCCAGGCTGGAAAGTGGATTCGTTCGACGGTTTGCAGGCTTAAAAAATGAATGATCCATCCGAACACAACAATGGCTCAGATGAAACTGAATTGAGCCGACAAGTCGCAAACAAAGAGACCCGCAAACTCAGACAACAACGCAAGACAATCAAAACCATCTGGTTTGGATTCGGTATGTTTGGTCTGATCGGGTGGTCAGTCACCATACCAACCCTGGTTGGTATTGCAGTTGGCTTATGGCTCGATAAACACGCTCCTGGTCAAACAGCGTGGACTCTCAATCTGCTGATTATCGGGCTGATCATTGGCTGCTGGAATGCCTGGCACTGGCTGGCAAAGGAAAACAAAGCGATTCATGATGATTCTGACGATAACATTGAATGACACAATCAACCTGATAATCAATCCAATCGGCTTTTTGCTGGCGGGTGCCGGCCTTGGACTGTTTTTTTACTGTGGGCTGTGGTGGACCACCAGAACGGTGATTGCTGAATCAAGGTCGCCACTCTGGTTTGTCCCCAGTTTTGTCGTTCGTTTCAGTCTCACAGGTACCGGTTTTTATCTGCTGTCATTGGCTGGCTGGCCTGCCATGCTCACAGCATTCGTTGGTTTTATAGTGTCGCGCTTTGCAATTTGCCGTTATCTGAAATTACCAGCTTTTCTGCCTTCAAGCTATTCCAGTACAAAGGACAACAGTTATGCGTCTGAGTCCTGATCAGCTGATCATTTGGCAATACGGATTTATCAAACTCAATTCAACCATTGTCACAACCTGGTTATTGATGGCAGTGTTAGTAATTATTTCAGTCAGCATTACCAGAAAACTGAACAGTGACACTCGTATTTCACGCCAGCAACATGTACTTGAAGTCATTGTATTGGGAATCGTCAAACAGATACAGGAAGTCGGCCTGAATCAACCACGCCAGTATCTGGCGTTTATCGGAACATTATTTATTTTTATCTGTAGTGCCAATCTCTGTTCAATCATTCCAGGCTATGATGCACCAACAGGATCGTTATCGACAACAACTGCATTGGCGCTTTGTGTTTTTATTGCAACACCACTATTCGGTATTCGCCAACAAGGAATTCTGGGCTACCTGAAATCCTATTTGCAACCCAGTCCATTGATGTTGCCGCTGAATATTATCAGTGAATTGTCACGTACTTTTGCCCTGGCGATTCGCTTATTTGGGAATATCATGAGTGGAACAATGATTGTGGCCATTCTGCTGACAATCACTCCGTTGATTTTTCCGATCATGATGAATTTACTGGGTTTGCTGACTGGCGTGGTACAGGCTTACATTTTCAGTATACTGGCAACAGTGTATATTGCAGCAGCGACCAGTAGACCGCATGAACAGAAAACTTGAATGTTTTGTTAAGGAAATCATATGGATAATTTAACTCTCATCGCTATCGCCTCGATTATCACAGCCGGCCTCACCATCGCAATCGGCGGGATCGGAGTCGCCATTGGCGAAGGACGCGCTGTGGCAACGGCCCTGACGGCCCTGGCACAACAACCGGATGCCTCGGCTACAATTACCCGCACACTGTTTGTCGGTGTCGCAATGGTAGAATCAGTTGCAATTTATTGCCTGGTCATTGCCATGATACTGATATTTGCCAACCCGTTCTGGAATCATTTTCTCACCCTGAGCGGAGGCTGAAGTGATCATTGACTGGTTCACGGTATGTGCTCAAATCCTTAATTTTCTGATTCTGATCTGGTTATTGAACCGTTTTCTGTACAAGCCAATACTCAATGCCATTGATGAACGAGAGTACAGGATTGCCAGTCAACTCGAGGAAGCAGCCCGAATCAAGGCCGAAGCACAGAGAGAGCGCCTGGATTTTGAACAGAAAAATATCCATTTCGAACAACAACGCTCTCAACAATTCAAAGCGGCAATCCAACACGCTGAATCTGAGCGGCAAAAACTGATTGAACAGGCCAGACAGGAAACCGCTGACTTAAAACAACAATGGCTGGAAACACTGTCCTGCGAGCAAACCCGTTTGAATCAACATCTCCGCCAGCGGATTGAACAGGAAGTATTCAACATCGCCAGAAAAACACTGCACGACTTATCGTCAACCGAACTTGAAGATCAAATCACCACGGTGTTTATTCACCATTTGCACACTCAGGCCAGACAACTGAACAGTCAGTTCAATACCATAAACTCCAGAAATTCTGCACAGGCAATCATCCGCAGCCAGTTCACCTTATCGGAGAACCAACAATCCGCCATCAAACATGCACTCAATGACATTACGCAACAACCCTTAACTGCCCAATTTGAAAACAGCCTATCAAGATCATGTGGAATTGAATGCGTCATTGGTAGCCATAAAATCTCTTGGACTCTTGATGACTATCTGGATAGCATGGAATCTGTGTTCGGCGATCTGATGCAAGAAACAGTCACTAACAACACCACTGATGCAACCACTGAATCTGCAAACACTCATTGATCAAACATTTGAATCAATTAGCAACAAACTGGACGCTGTTCAACCCACTCTGGACGTGCGTGAAACCGGTTTTGTCATCAGCGTCAGTACAGGCGTTGCCAGGGTTTCAGGTCTACCTGGCGCCGGTTTCGAGGAGTTACTCATATTCCCCGGTAATTTATTCGGCATCGCCTTCAATATTGATGACAATGATATTGGTGTCGTTTTACTGGGCAGTTATTATCATTTGAAAGCCGGTGATGAAGTTACAAGAACCGGAAGAGTTATGGATGTTGCAGTCGGTGATGAATTACTTGGTCGCATCATCAACCCATTGGGTGCTGCTCTGGACGGTCGCCTGACACCAGCCACTGCTCAGCGAATGCCAATCGAACGCAGTGCGCCTGAAATTATGGATCGCGCTCCGGTTACCGTCCCTTTACAGACTGGAATTAAAGTCATCGATGCATTGGTGCCGATTGGCCGTGGACAACGCGAATTGATTCTGGGTGACCGTCAAACCGGAAAAACCTCGATAGCCATCGATACGATTCTCAATCAACACGACCAGGATGTTATCTGCGTGTATTGCGCCATTAACCAGCGCGCATCCGCCGTGGCTAAAGTGATCGCCACTTTGCGGGAAAATCAGGCGCTGGATTACACCATTGTCATGGTCACCGAAGGCAGCGATGCTGCCGGGCTGGCTTATATTGCGCCATATGCAGCGACATCCATCGCCGAGTATTTCATGCACAAAGGACGCGATGTCCTGATCGTCTACGATGATTTGACTCACCATGCACGGGCATATCGAGAGTTGTCCTTACTGTTGAGACGCCCCCCAGGACGGGAAGCGTTTCCGGGTGATATCTTCTATATCCATTCCAGACTACTAGAACGAGCGACACATTTAAACCAGGCATGCGGCAATGGTTCGTTGACAGCCATGCCGATTATTCAAACAGAAGCACAGAATCTTGCCGCATATATACCAACTAATCTGATCTCGATAACCGATGGCCAGATCTACCTGTCTCCAGACTTGTTTGAACTCGGCATTTTACCCGCTGTTGATGTCGGCAAATCGGTTTCGCGAGTTGGAAACAAGGCACAGCATAAGGCTTATCGGGCAGTCACCAGCAACCTCAAACTCGCTTATGCACAATTTGAAGAACTGGAAACATTTGCCCGCTTCGGTACCAAACTGGATGATGATTCTCGCCGTGTCATCGACCATGGCAAACGGATACGCGCCTGCCTCAAGCAACAGGAACAACAACTTGTGTCATTGACTGCACAAATCATGATTCTGCTGGCCCTGATGGAAGCTGTGTTCGATACCATTCCCGAAGCTGCAATGGACTCCGCTCAACTGGCGATATGTCAGGCATCAGATCGTATTCCGGCTGATATCCAATCCAGACTGATCAATGCAAATACCTTAAATGACAGCGATCGCAAGTCGATACTGAAGATTGCCATCCAAACTCTGGCTCAGTTTGAGAAAATCGCATGAGTGATACAACCGAGTCCTTACGCCAACGGATGACAACTGCGACCGACCTGCATAGCGTTGTGCGCACCATGAAAGCCCTGGCAGCCTCCAATATCAACCAGTACGAGAATGCTGTCCTTTCACTCCAGGACTATTATCGTACAGTTGAAATGGGCCTGGTGGCCGGTTTACGTCAAACAGACCTGCACAGACAGAGCGGACAAACCTCGAACTCTGCTGATTCAGCCAGACAGAATCGTACAGGAATCGTGATCTTCGGTTCCGATCAGGGACTAGTCGGACAATTCAATGATGTTTTGATTGAGTATTTAAGTCATTTTCTAGCCACATCACACTGCGACGCACTGATCTGGACAGTTGGTGAACGTATGTCTATACATTTGCAGGACAGAGGATTCGATGTCACCGGGCTGTTTCCCGTACCCGGTTCAGTTAAAACGATTTCGAACTTGATCTCACAAATTCTGATAGAAACAGAGAAATACCGGAACCAGGGCAAATTCGAACAGTTATATCTGTTTTATCATCAACCTCATACTCAACAAGCAACCTTTCAACCTGAGAAACAACGCTTGCTGCCACTGGACTCAGTCTGGGAGCAAAACCTGAGATCCATTCCCTGGCCAACTGACAACCTTCCCGAAATTGCGCTACTTTCCAACCAACAGGTATTGAAAGCCTTAATCCGGGAATATTTATTTGCCTCCCTGTTCAGAGCCTGCGCAGAATCCCTGGCCAGTGAAAATACCAGTCGCTTGATTGCCATGCAGCGCGCAGAAAAAAATATCAAACAGCAGCTTGAAGAATGGCAGCACACCTACCATCGCTTACGACAGAATAGCATCGATGCAGAATTGTTCGATCTGGTTTCAGGGTTTGAGGCATTGCATCCGTCTCTACACGAAAATTGAAATCATCATGTACAATAACCTGCCAGGAATGATAACCAGTTTGCACACTGGTTGCCCAGCAATGATCAAGTACAGCTGCCATCCCGAATCAGATAAAACGCGTTAGCGCAAACCCTGACTGCATTTGATTAACAGAGCAAGTCTCTTGCTGATAGCCTGTTTATCAATCTCAAATCAGAAATACTGATTCAACTGCAAGTGTAATGGTCTAATGATCAATTCTGTATGGAATAACCTGTTTTTGTGCCAATAACCCAATCGCTTATTTCAGTAATAACATGACAATGATAACCGTACCAAACAAAGCCCCGTGAAATACTAAGGCGTCCACAGCGTAAAACACCGCTAGCGATGCTCGAGCCAACACAACCCCAGTTTGATATTGACCAGCTAAAGTCATAAATAACAATAAATATTCAATACGTTACTGACTTACTTAACCCATCTTTGTAACTATCTTTATCATAACCCTTGTAAATCAATTGTTTGAATTTTTAAACAACAGCCAGTTTGTATTGCAAATTTTTGTATTTCTGTACAACTCGTTGAATTTCTGGATTGTATTATTTAAATTTATTTGACACCTCAAATCAGCACCCGACTTGAAAATGTATAACGTTATGCTTAAACAACCAACTCTGTTATCAGTCGGGCTTTATCAGTGATTTCCAGGTGTTTGCCTGTCAGT
>JAHZJL010000123.1 GCA_022600935.1 Gammaproteobacteria bacterium | reverse complement strand
GCTGTCGTCCGAGCTGGAGTCATTGCTGCTGTCATCGGAACTCGCATCATTGCTGCTGTCGTCCGAGCTGGAGTCATTGCTGCTGTCATCGGAACTCGCATCATTGCTGCTGTCGTCGGAACTGGCATCATTGCTGCTGTCGTCAGAACTATCGTCGTTACTGCTGTCGTCTGAGCTGGAATCGTCTCCAAAATAAAAACGACTGAGAAAAACCGTTCCGCCAGGCCAGTTCAGTTCAGCGTTGCTTTTATCGGAAAACACGAGTGAAACAGGGCCGACATTGTCATTGAGCGCGGTTGGGGCTTGATATTCACCCTGTATAGTTTGGCCTCCCTGGAATTGCTGTAGCGTCCCTGTGAATTCCTGGCCTGAGCTTTGTTTCAATACTGCAGAATACCAGGTTGGCAATCCTGAGTCTTCATACAAAAATGCCGCGAAGAAGATCGTATCCCCCTGCCGGTCAATGACAAACCCGCGCCCGGATTCATCGGAGTTCCACCACCAGCCAAGTTCCGGCCTTTGGCTGTTATCATCACTGGCATCATTTGAATCATCGGTATCAAACGTAAACCGGATCAGCTGTACAGTTCCACCAGGCCAATTTAATGTTCCGTGACTGTCATCAGAAAAATCCAGGGTCACTGTGCCGGCATTCTGATTCATGATCACAGGAGCCTGATAGCCACCGAGTAGTGTCTGACCACCTTGTAACTGCTGCAGGATACCTGAAAAATCATGACCGGAATCCTTGTTTAAAACCGATGTAAACCAGGTTGGAAATCCTGTATCATCGTATAAAAATGCGGCAAAAAAGACAGAGTCCCCTTGTGCTTCGATCACAAATCCGCGCCCTGATTCATCGGCATTCCACCACCAACCGGAATCTGGCTCATGTGCCACAGCGAGCTGCGTAACCAGGCAACCCAAAAGTAAAATAACTTGGCATATTTGTTTCATTTTCTCCTCCTTCAAAGATTTATCTTTACACGTCTGTCATGATCAAAATCGCTGATAGCTGTTAAACAACGAGTTCACTACTTGACGCTTGATAGTTTTGCGGAAACGAGAACGATTGTTGTTCCCAGTTAGTCTAATCCCACATCAAATACCAAAAATTCAGTCTCTCCCATTTATAATTCTGCTTGATTGTCTTCTTCAAAATACTGCAACAGGTGATCAATTTTGTATTTGGCCAGAATTTGATTGACCTGGTTGAAATTAAGGCTCGGTTGATGCTCCAAAATCAGGGCAATCACAGCAGATATCTGAGCCGTGGCAAACGAGCTGCCCGACATAAAATCATATGTTGCATTCGGGATTGTCGTTAGTATTTCGTAACCTGATGTAGAGATGTCAGGATTAGCGGATGCATTGGTCTTATTTTCGTGTGAGCCGACGGATATGACTTCAGGCATCAGCGCAGGAAAACTACTTGAAGTGCCTTTTTCATCAATTGCGGCAACAATAATGATTCCTTTTTCAATGGCTTTCTGGATGAGTTTCTCGATTAGCGGGTCTTGATTTCCTGAAAGACTCATGTTCAAGACATCGACATTCATTTCTATTGCTTTATTGATTGCCATCGCCAAAGTAAAACTGTTACACACTGCATCAGTTTTTGTTTCGTCAGGAGTCCAGCATGACTTTAGAGCAATCAGTTTGGCATCCGGAGCAATCCCGACAATACCAAGATGATTATTCGCAAGTGCAACCATCACTCCGGCAACCGCTGTTCCATGCAAGTCATTAAAAAAACCAGGCGATACATCTGAAGCAAAATTATGTTTCTTGACAACCTGACCTTCCAGATCAGGATGTGTGTAGTCAACACCTGTATCAATTAACCCAATCGATATATCTTTACCTGTTGCATGGAGATGAATATTTTCAAGTTGAATATTGTGTATATTTAATTGAAGCGGGAAGTAAGGATCTGAAAAACGGTTACTTTGTGTATGGTATAGTCCCATTGACTGAACCAGGCTGAGTCGTTCATCTCGTCCAATTTCTTGCAATGCTTGCGATAGAGTCGTTGAATCTGAAAGTTGGTAAACAATACAATACATACCGATTGCAGATATCGACCAGGCAGCAAGCTCGGTTAACTGATACTGTTCTGCGATCTGTCTGGAAACGCGTTTGTTCCAGTGTTGAGATTGATATCCCCCCCTCATTCGATAACGCCCGGGAGGGGGTTTTCGTCGGCTCCCTGTGTCTTCAAATGCAACCAGTATGAGTTTATTTTGGTTTTCCCGACCATCGACATCTATACCCTCTATATCCGGGGACAACTGAAACAAGGTTCGTTCTGCTTCAACTACAAAACTGGTCACCCAGAATAGACAAACAACGATTGGAGTAACAATGAGTCTGCTTTGCATGCTGATGATCTCGCAATCTAGTTGAAATCAGTGCTGGAAGCAGTTATGCCTGGTTCTGCAAAAACAACGTTCGTCCGGTGGCGCAATGTCTTGATCATCGCTTTCAGTGACTCATTTGATTTTGGACTGCCTGGCTTGATTCTTAGACGATAAACACCAGCATCACTAGGCCCCTCAACTAAATGGACATCGAGAGATGCGACAATCTCCCGAATCTGATCTATTGAGGTACCCGTTTTAAAAACAACCCGAATATCTGAACTCGGATTCCCTGCTGACTGTTTTGATGCTGACAGGGTTTTATACATGACAGTAGGATTGATTGTATTTTGCTGTATGACAATGAATATCATCAGCGCAAAAAATAGTATGAAACTTGCTGCTTTCAAAAATACTGGTGATAAGAGTCGTCCACATAGATCGTGAAACCAATGATAATTGGCTGCCTGTTTAATTGACCTGGGGGATTGAGGAGAATGTTCAGCGTCATTCTCAGATTGTCTGATCCTTGACCTTAACTGCAAGTAAGGCTGTTTATGAATCAATTTTAAATCTTCAGAGTATTTCACCTGGTCTCCAAACTGTTGCAATTGCTCACGCTCAATTCTGCAGGTTAAACAGTTTCGCAAATGTTCTTCAACAAATAACTTTTCAGTCTTGCTGATACTTTCGTTAATGTACCAGGGCAGTAGCTTCAGTGTTTCGATATGCGCTGTGTTTTGATCAGATTCCGTCATTTCATATTCCCCAGGATTAACTTTAATTTTTTTTTGAATTACCTTCTAATAGCTTTTTTGCCAGTTTTCTTCGTGCGTAGAACATTCGTGTTTTAACCGTGTTTTCAGAGCACTCCATCATCCTGGCAATTTCCGGGTACGACATGCCTTGATAATAAGTGAGTTCAATCACAAGCCTCTGTTCCATGGATAACACTTCAAAAGCATGGCTTAACCAATCCTGCTCTTCCAGCCGGGAAACCCAGTCCATTGAGCGCTGCATATGCTTCTGATTATCTTCTTCTAACACATCATGAGACAACTCTTTCTCTGAGTAACCCCTGGAATTACGTGCTTTGTTATAGGCAATACCAAAAACCCAGGTCGATAATTTGCATTTTCCGTTAAAACTCGATGCTTTTTCCCATACGACAAACATCACGTCATTGATCAATGCATCCACGAGGTCTAACCGGCCTGTCAATCTATAAATAAATCGAAATAGTCGTTTGTAATAGATAGCGTATAACATTTCAAACGCGCTCTCGTTCCCATTCGCAGTCAGGCGAATCAAGTTGATCTCATCACAAGAATGGCAATCATTCATTCCAGCCTCAGATTGAAACTTTTCCGATGCACTTTGCTTGTTATTCTGTTTTATTATTGTATTCTTGTTAGCCATGATCTTTGGATTTCAATTAGGCAATCATTGTCTACAGTATGAATCGGTTGTATTGGGGTAATAGTTCAATTGAGTAGACAATTATTTTTGCTCAGAACGAATTAATTTGTAACTTCAATCTCAAAGCCTTCGAATCATCAAACCATAAAAACACAGTGTGAGGCATTTCAGACCGCTGTTATAACAGGGCACCCTGGAACCCTGACGTGCATTAGAACCCATAATGAGATTAAAATACCGCCTGTTATAACAATCAGTTATGAAAAGGGTTGATCAACCGTATAGATTGAGTGAGGAAACCAAAGTAAATCAGCAGGGACAGAGTGAGCGTGTCACTCAGCACTGATCAGTGAACAGTGAATCAAAATTGCAACAATTTGAAAAAGTAAACCTTTATCAGGTGAGGATCTTGCAAAACCCGGAAACGAAGGTCATTACTTGGCGCGAGCGGTGATAAAAGACATCATCAAGTTTATTTAATGATGGAAATGTAAGATATTGATTATTTAATAATTATTGTCAATTTGACAGATTACGCTGAACTTTATCACAATTTTTGTTCAACATCCAAAACGCATTATGTCCTGGCTGGAAGACGAGCGTTTAGTCACATCACCAATATGATCAAACCAATTATTTTAATCCTTCTGTTATACCTTGTTTCTCTTCCAGCATTTGCAACAGAATTCAGTGGTTCAGTTTCATTTCGAACAAATTACGTGGAATATGGCTATACAAAAAGCAACAATAACCCCTCTGGCTACGCAAACATTGATTTTGAAGATAATTCCGGATTGTTTTTAGGGGTATCCGTTTCATCAATTGATTTTGATGACCATCAATTCAATAATCACTCCAGCGTTGAAATAACACCCTACCTGGGCTGGAACTTTGAATTCTCGGACGACTGGCGCGCGCAGTTTCAATGGCTGCGTTATCTTTATGACGATAAGGTTTTCAACGCAGACGCAGACTACAATTTATTCAGTGGATCAATAAATTATCAGGGTTTGATTACTGCGCAGATCGCGTTTTCAGACAATCTTTTTCAACAGGATGAATTCGGTGTGTATTACCAGGTCTCAGGGCAATACCCGATAACCCGGGATCTTGAATTTTCCGCTGGTATCGGATACAGCATGACTCGTGACGCACTTGAATATGATTATCTTTACTGGGACTCCGGTTTAACCTGGTATTTCCCCTATGGTTCGCTCGATTTTCGCTACGTCCAATCCGAACATTACAACGAAAAATCAATCAATCACCAATCAGCATGGCTGTTTGATCCAAATGAAATCGATGCACGGTTTGTTTTTACTGTGACATTAGGCTATTAAAACAACAATCGAATCTGATATTTATCAATTAGGAGTCTACCCAAAACGCGTGGTCAAAATCAATGCAACTCGACCAGCCCACTGGTGTGCAGCGCTTACCACGGTTTTTTCGCAGTTATCAGAATCGGAACAATTCCGGGATTGTCGCTTATGGTGCAACGGCCTTTGACTTGATGACAATGACTTTTGTCTGCTAATGTGGCAAAGCTCGCTTGGACACAAGTTGACCGTAAACGTCGTTGTCCCGGGATTCATGCTGAGCAGTCAATTTCTGGTAAAGCGATTGCAGTCCCATTTAATGATGAAGCTGTCTCAATAATACAGCAACAACTCGGGCTTAATCCTGAATGGGAATTGACTTATCTAGGCAAACCAGTCTTAAGAGCTAATAACCATGCATGGCGCAAGGCACTTATCTGGCTGGAATTGAAAAACTGTCGCTGTTGCGATCTCAGGCATACCTGGGTGAATTGGTATGTGCAGCAAAGAACTCCTTTAATATTTTACAGGAGCTTGGGAGCTGGTGCAGCTTTGAAATGGTGAGACGATACACGCATATGCCGGCTGAACATGTGGCACAATTTGCAGACTAACTCTCAAAAAAGGGGAAAATGAGTACAAATCGAGCACACTCTATAAATACAATAAATTATTCGCACTTAAACCGCCTCATAACTTATTGTATTTATTTTATAATCTGGCTCCCCCGGACGGACTCGAACCGCCGACAGGGTGGTTAACAGCCACCTGCTCTACCAACTGAGCTACAGGGGAACAATCTTTTCAATTGTATAAGGTTTGTGATAATTCGTCAATAACTTCAGCTTTAAGAGATGTAATTAATGTATTCAGCCTGATTAACAGCTTCGTTGTGTTTTGACCTGCAACTGCAAGGCTTTTTACGCCTTCTATGGCTTTATAAAATTCAATATAGCGTTTTTGTTCTCCGTACCCCAGTAATTCTGCCATTTTCAATTGGCTTTCAACCTGCTGCAACATATAGACAACCAGATCTTGAGTGTTTTCCAGTTGTGTTGTCTGCCGGATAGCAAGTTGCCTGGCCTTTTCAATCATCAGCTCAGCGCGACAGATTGGCAATGGTATCAATGTGTTTTGGGTCTTGATTAAATCGCTTAACTCCGCAATCTTGCTTTGTGCCTTAGCCACTGCCTTGTTGCGTAACAAGGTGCTGAGCTGTTTTACTCCATTTTCAAATTGTGAAAGGGAGATTGTTTTTGTTGTGATGACAAAATTATTGACGTAGCTGGACAATAACTGTCGCACTAATTGTTTGTGGCCGGATGACCATTGTAAATCGATTTCCTGTTGTTTCAGTTGAATCAACTGCAGATCATTCAGGTCATCAGACCTCACAGGGATAACCTCTATCGCGACAAATTCAGCTTCGGGATTAGCTGATATAGTATCTTTCAGTAATCCAGCCACTTGCTTGATCAGGGATTGTGCTGCTTTAATTCGACCGGATTGCAGTTCCAGCTGAGCTTCCTTAATCCGATGGATTGCGAAATACGCCTGCCGGTCAATTGACTGACTTTTATGTTTAATCCGGTCGGCAATGGATGTCTCTAGAGCATCTTGAATCTCGATGTCGATTAATTCAACCTGTTGTAAGGGGGTATCATTTGACTGCAATGCTTGATTGTCGGCATCCACATTCAAACTGTATATATTGACAAGAAGTCCGACAGAAATTACCAACTGTTTCAATGTGCAACCTGCATCATACAAATCTTCTGGCTGTTGGCTCGCAGTGATTCCAGCCAACCCAGATCATCAAGTTTCGTCTAAATCATGTGTTGTTTTGGTCATGGCGGCACACCTGAATCCGCCATGGTTACATTATTATAGACAAATCATTGAATTTAACCCGATTTCCATGATCATTCACAAGAGAATACAATGAAGAATAAGCGAACAGTGCTCAATTCCCGATATGACCCAATCGAATTGACCTAACTCGTCGCAGGCTGGTCAAACTGACAAATCCAGTGACAAACAACCAGGCACTCGCTGGCAGTGGGACTGCTGCAATTGCGTCCAGTCTGGCAACAGATAAGGTTTGCCAGGATTGCCCACCATCAATGGTAAACTGCCCTGAATTACTTCCGTGACAACAGCTTTCTGCCCAAAACAGCTCCAGTACATGAAACCCTTCGGAAAGATCCTCGATAAATCCTGCTTTGAGAATTTCCGATTCATTATTCCAATTGTGTTTCCACCATAAATCTGATGCATCAATATCGACTAACTGTCCGTCCAGATATAAAGCACCACCCAGACCGGCATCCATTCCTGCACGAAAACCCCACAGATTGTCTGCAAAGTCTTCTCCAATAGTAAATGTTGTTTTCAGATATGAGAAAACGGGGTTTTTAGTATGATGTTGTGCAACATGTACATTATTAAATTCGCTCAGGTTTTTTGATGTTAAGGAAGAGCTATGCTGAGTCCAGGCTTGTCGGTAATCAGATTGATTGAATTGTGAATTCTGGATAGCCCTTGTTTGTAATGTTATTGTGGATGCTAATACATGGTTCGACAGCAAACAGAATATAACCAGTAATAGTCTGTGTTTTTTCAACATGAATCGGTCCTCTTTTATTATTGTCTTGTAATGATCAAGACCAATAGTAATGGAGACCTGAGGTTTATTCTGTGATCAACTTTCTGTTTTTAAAATGAAATACAGAGCCAACCCTGATTAATTATGAAAACTGTGATAAATGTTTGCTGTGATACCCTGTCATCAATCAATTAACACAGTCGCATCAAACACATCGCGAAAACCTTTGGGAAGAAAGTTACCCTTACGTGCTCGCTGACCTTCATAATGATCCAGATCAGACGCTTTTAAAGTAATATGACGTTTACCCGATTTTAATTGTAAACCTGCATGATCAGGTATCACTGTTGCAACCACAACATGGTCTGTCGCACCGCCCAGCTGGATTAACTTGTTACCACGCCCTTTACTGAGTTCGGGCAGCTCTGAACTGGAATAGACCAACAACCGCCCCTGTTGACTGATTACTGCAATACGGCTGGTTTCAGGTTGTTCACAAAACGCCGGAATCAGGGCTGATTCACCACTTTTCACTGTCAATACAGCTTTACCTGCGCGATTTTTGGAAATTAAGTCAGACATTTTGACCAGGAAGCCATATCCTCCGGAAGAAGCAAGCAGGAGTCGTTGGTCCGAGACAGGCAGTAATGCAATAAACCGCGAACCTTGAGGTGGATTCAAACGCCCGGTGAGTGGCTCACCGAGTGTGCGAGCTGATGGAAAATCATCCGCTTTCAATGCGTAACTTCTGCCACTGGTATCCCAGGCAATAAATGACTGGTTGCGACGCCCTTTGGCAGCACACAGGAACCCGTCACCTGTCTTGTATGACAAACCGGAAGGGTCAATATCATGCCCTTTTGCCACTCGACCCCAGGCTTTCTCGGATAAAATAAAGGTAACCGGTTCATCAGAGACCAGTGAATCGGGATTGATGGCCTGGCTCGCTGTCCTTTGCACAATCGGTGAACGCCTGCCATCACCGTACTTTTCGGCATCCTCTCGAATCTCATCCTGTATCAGGCGGCGTAATTTACGCGGCGATGCCAGCAGGCCTTCCAGGGATTTCTGCTCTTTCTGCAAAGTATCCTGCTCGGAGACGATTTTCATTTCTTCGAGCTTGGCCAGATTGCGTAAACGGGTATCGAGAATAGCATCGGCTTGAATGTCAGATAAGTTAAAACGCTCCATAAGCACCGGTTTAGGGTGATCTTCGTTGCGAATAATCGCAATCACTTCATCAAGATTCAGGTAAGCGATCAGCAATCCTTCCAGAATATGCAAGCGATCCAGAACCTGAGATAGACGATGATTGAGGCGACGCTTGACCGTATCAGTGCGGAATACCAGCCACTCAGTTAAAATCTGATGCAGATTTTTTACACCCGGCTTGCCATTCAAACCAATCATATTGAGATTGATGCGGTAACTGCGTTCAAGATCTGTGGTCGCAAAAAAATGCGACATCAACTGCTCGACATCGACCCTGGCAGAACGTAAAAATATTACCAGACGAATCGGACTGGAATGATCGGATTCATCGCGCAAATCATCAACCATCGGCAGTTTTCGCGCTTTCATTTGCTCGGCAATCTGCTCCATGATACGTTCACCGGAAACCTGATGCGGCAAAGTGGTAATAACAACTGCCTTTTCTTCCAGGTGATACAATGCGCGCATCCGGATTGATCCATGTCCACTGGCATACATGGTGCGGATATCTTCAGGCGCGGTGATGATTTCGGCGCTGGTCGGGTAATCCGGGCCTTGTATAAACTGGCACAAGTCGTCAATTGAGGAATCCGGGTTATCCAGCAAATGAATCAATGCACTGGCAACTTCCCTGATGTTATGTGGTGGAATATCGGTTGCCATGCCAACGGCAATCCCTGATGACCCATTGAGTAATACATTGGGCAGTCTGGCCGGCAGAATTTTGGGCTCAACCGTGGTTCCGTCAAAATTCTGGACCCAGTCAACTGTCCCTTGTCCGAGTTCGGATAACAATAATTTTGCATATTTTGTCAACCGGGCTTCGGTATAGCGCATCGCTGCAAATGACTTTGGATCATCAACAGACCCCCAGTTGCCCTGACCGTCTATCAACGGATAACGATAGGAAAATGGTTGCGCCATCAACACCATCGCTTCGTAGCAGGCAGAATCGCCATGAGGATGATATTTACCCAACACATCACCGACTGTTCGCGCAGCTTTTTTGTGCTTGGAAGTTGCTGACAAACCCAGTTCTGACATGGCGAAAACAATCCGCCTTTGCACAGGTTTCAGGCCGTCAGCAATATTGGGTAACGCCCGATCAAGAATGACATACATTGAATAATCAAGATACGCTTTGGCCGTGAACTCCTGCATCGGCATTTGTTCAAGTTTCTCAATCGTACTCATTGGCTTTAATGACTCCCTCGTTCACGTGTGATTTTATCCTGTTGTTGAGCAACAAAGCAGGCATTATACTTGGGCTTTTTGATTCAACAAAAGCGGAATCAGTTATCAATTACTGTTACATCGATTATCAATCGATTCATTTTTGAATTTAATTGACTATATTTATTGATGAGCCAGGAACTCTTGTAAAAAACAATTGTCATAGCAAGATGTTTTGCTTGCTATATTGCTTTTAAAGCATTTTCGTGATATGTAAAAAAAGCTGTTGATAGCAAAGAAAAACTGAAACCACTGGCACATGAGTTAAAAATATCATAAACTAACGCGCTCATAATACCTTGCCAAATAAGATCAACAATAACACCTCATTTCGGTATCGCATTCCCGTGCATTATTTCATCTCCAAGCTCGTTTCCGTCATACTGATCGTACAGGTTATTCTGGTCTCAGGTTGCAGCGGCTTCGGACCGTTTCAGAGCATTCTCCCTGAGCAAACGACAACATCAACAACCGAAAACATTCAAGCATCCGGCATTCTGCCGCCCGCTTTGGAGTCTGACACTGAACTCACAGATTCAATTGCTGGAATCAATCTTGAAAACCCAACCCAAACAGAACTGATTTTTGAGCCAGTACCAAAACCTCAGAACTGGGTTACCCACAAGATCAGCCGTGGTCAATCTCTGCTGAGCATTCTGTCCAGTTATGGCTTACCTAAATCAGAATCTGACTTGTTGATCAAATCCCGCGAAATTGCCAAAAGCCTGAGAAATATCCAGCCTGGCCGTACATTGCGCATTTTGCTGTCAGACAACAAAGAGCTGCTGGAACTGGAATACAAGCGCAGCACAACTGATACCATCAAGATTTCCAAGACTGATACGGGTTTTGTTTCAGACCTGGTCAGCGCCGAGGTTACCCGCGAGCAGGCTTTTGCCTATGGTGCCATCAAAAATTCATTTTTTAGCGATGCAAAAAGCGCCGGATTGCCAGATACTCTGATCATGCGACTGGCAGATATTTTCGCCTGGGATATCGACTTTGCCCTGCATATTCACCCTGGAGACAAGTTCTCGGTATTATTTGAAGAATTATCAATCAATGGCAAATCAATCGGACCCGGCGACATTCTGGCAGCAGAATTTATCAACCACGGAAAGGTTTATCGTGCCGTCCGGTTTAAAGACAAAAACGGCCATGTCAATTACTATTCGCCCAAAGGTAACGGCTTGCGCCAGGCTTTCCTGCGTACACCGGTTAAATTTACCCGCATCAGCTCACGTTTCAGCCTGGGTCGCAAGCATCCTGTTTTAAACCGCATTCGCGCCCATAAAGGCGTTGATTATGCCGCACCACGCGGCACTCCTGTTCATGCTACTGGTTCCGGCAAGATCGTTTATCGTGGACGCAAAGGCGGTTACGGTAAAGTTGTTATTCTAAAACACGGCTCCAGTTACAGTTCACTGTATGCTCACTTGTCCAACTACAGACGAGGTCAGCGAATCGGGTCCAAAGTCAGACAAGGTGATATTATCGGCTATGTCGGCAGTACAGGACTGGCAACAGGACCACATCTGCATTATGAATTCAGAGTAGCCGGTGTTCATAAAAACCCGTTGACGGTTAGATTACCCAAGTCAAATTCTATTCCGCAACAGGAGATGCCTGTATTTAAGAACCAGACAGGACCTCTGCTTGCTGAACTGGAAAAACAAACTCATATCCTGCTGGCAAGCTCTTCGACATCCGAGTAATCATTACCGGAATTCAATGCATTACATTAACGTTAGCACTCGTACTCATTTAGCTTAAGTGCATTCTGTTCTACTGGCCAATCTCAGTCTGATGAAATAACGTCCTGGATTCAACAGACTGGCAAACTAACTCGAGTGTCGTTAAAAAAGAAGCTGCATGGTTTAAAAACACCTCAGTAATCAGCGGAGCCTGTCCATGTTGTATTTTATCGGGCTAATGTCCGGCACCAGCCTTGACGGAGTTGATGCAGCGCTGGTGGATTTTTCCGGCAGACAGCCACAATTGGCTGGCAGTTATTATCACCCTTACTCTGCCGAGTTGATCACTCGCTTGCAAGCCATCTGCTACCAGCAAACAATTGAGTTTGAAGCGCTTGGGCGTCTTGATGTTGAGTTAGGCCTGGTGTTTGCTGAGTGCACCAAAACGCTACTATCCAAAACAAAGCTTACTCCAGGCGATATTCGAGCAATCGGCAGCCATGGACAAACGGTTTACCACTCCCCCAATCCACCTCATCCGTTTACCATCCAGATTGGCGACCCTAACCAGATCAGTAAACTCACCGGAATTCCGGTAGTCGCTGACTTCAGGCGTGCTGATATGGCAGTTGGTGGCCAGGGTGCACCTCTGGTTCCTGCATTCCATCACGCAGTGTTTCAATCTGCTCAGGAAAACCGGGTGATTGTTAATATTGGCGGTATCGCCAATGCCACGATCCTTCCCAGGTCTTCACATCAATCCGTTACTGGTTTCGATACCGGCCCGGGCAATACGCTGATTGATCTTTGGAGCAAACGCCATTGTCATAAAGCATTTGACGAAAACAGCGAATTAGGCCGCCAGGGTAATATCTGCCAATCTCTGCTCAAGCTGATGTTAACTGATTATTACTTCAATCAGAGCGGGCCCAAAAGTACCGGACAGGAACATTTTTCTGCTCAATGGCTGGATACTATCCTTGGCAAGCACGATAAAGCCGTTTCAATAGCAGACATTCAAGCCACCTTGTATGAGTTGACTGCAACGTCCATTGCCGCCTCAATACAAGCCAATATGCCTGCCACCCAGCGCGTCCTGGTGTGTGGAGGCGGCACTCATAACACATTGCTAATGGAGCGATTGCAGGCCAATTTGACGGGGACTCCAGTAACAACAACCGAGTCGCTGGGTGTTCATCCCGATTGGGTTGAAGCCATGGCGTTTGCCTGGTTTGCACAGCAGTATATGCAACACAAACCCGGTAATCTTACAGGTGTTACCGGCGCTGAAAGAGGTGCAGTATTAGGTGGTTTATATCAATCTGACTAAACGATTTGACACCCTGCTTAAGGTATAAACAGCATGCCAAATAAGCGTCATCGACAATCAGGTTGAAAAAGAAGATCCACACCCACAAGTCGTGGCCGCGTTAGGATTGCGTATAACGAACTGGGAACCGGATAAATCATCCTTGTAATCGATTTCAGCTCCTTTCAGGTATTGCAGACTGGTTGGATCAATCAGGACAGTAACACCATTTTTCTCAACCAGTGTATCATCATCATTGATATCTTCATCAAAAGTAAACCCGTATTGAAAGCCGGAACATCCACCGCCACTAATATACACTCTCAATTTCAGGTCTTGATTGCCTTCATCGGCAATCATTGCGCCAACTTTCTCGGCAGCGTTATCGGTAAAATCCATTGCTGGGATGTGAGTTGTCATATTGTAAATCCGTAAAAAAATCAATCGAGTTAACAGGGATGCGTGATTCAATGACTATTGAGCAGCATCATAACCCTTATTTTTGGGTCAGACTGACAATAAGTCAAGCATTGTCGGTTTGTCTTGCAAGAATTCTTGTAAAATAACCGGCTTTTAGGCATTCTCACCACTCACCGGCATGAAACTACACCTGGAATCGCAACACGAACATTATGACGTCATTGTTATCGGTTCCGGAATTGGCGGATTGACTGCTGCTGCGTTACTGGCCAAAGCAGGCAAATCGGTGCTAGTTGTCGAACGTCACGACAGACCCGGAGGATATGCACACAGCTTCAGTCGCCGCCAATTTACTTTTGACTCTGCTGTTCATGCCATCAGCGGTTGTGAAGACAAAGGCTATGCCAATGGTCACATGGTTTACCGCTTATTCAACAACCTGGACCTTCTGGACCAGATTGAATTTATACCCATTAAACACTATGCGCGGGTTTATTTTCCAGGAATGGAAGTCGAGCTTCCTTGTGGTGAACAGCAATTTATTGATGCAATAACCAGTCATTTTCCCGATCAGCGTGACAACCTGAAACGATTCCTTGAGTTAACCCGCCTGGTCGCCGAGCAAGCAACGATTGCAGATGAACTGTTAAGCACAGATCAACATCGAGCAATGAAACAATTGAGAGAGTTGTTTCAATATCGACGCTCGACGCTGAAAAGTGTCATGAATGAATTTCTAACAAATACGCGTTTAAAAAGTGTTTTTTCTGCGCTTTGGCCTTATATCGGGCTGCCACCCGGAGAATTATCGTTCCTGTACTGGGCTATCATGTTCAGCGGTTATATTCTGGAAGGGGCGTATTATTGCCGTGGAAGCTTCCAGCGCATGGGCGATGTTCTGGCCCGATATATTCAAGACAGACACGGCGAGATGCTCTATAAAATGAGTGTAAAACGCATACTCATCGAAGACGGAGTTGCATGTGGTATTACCACTGAAAATGGACAGGAAATTCGCTCCGATATTGTCATTTCCAATGCTGATGCCTTACAAACTTTTGAACATTTGGTCGCATCCGGTCAGACCCCGATAGACTATCTGAGCAAACTCAAAAGCTACGACATTTCGCTGTCTATTTTTGTTGTGTATATTGCCACCAATCTGCAACTGGACGTTGACCAAAACAGTCACGAAATGTTTATATTCGAACAGGAAGATCACCAGGCCAGTTATCAAGACAGTTTGCAAAACAACATTACCTGGTTTTCAGCAACAATTCTGACCAACAGCGATCAATCCCTGGCACCGGATGGAACACATCTGATCATGCTCAGTACCTTGCTACCCTACTCGGCTGCCAACTGGCGGGAAAAAAAGCTGTTAATCCAGCAAGAGTTACTTGGTAAAGCCGAGCATTACTTTCCGGGACTTGCCGAACATCTGTTGTACGTCGAATCTGGCTCGCCCCGCACCATGCAGCGCTACACGCTAAATCATCAAGGTGCCGCTTATGGCTGGAATCCAACGCCGGCACAGACCGGACCTGGGCGACCTTCAGTCAAATCACCGATACCAGGGTTGTATCTGGCCAGTCACTGGACTCAACCTGGAGGTGGCATTAATGGCGTCACAATCGCTGGCGTGATGGCAGCCCAGTCCATACTGGGCATTTATACTCAAACTGAATTCTGGGAGTATCTTAAATCGGCTGGCAAAGATTAATACACCTGCCCGTTCATCGCTGTCAAGCCAATCTCTGAAATCGAGCGGGGGCGGTTAATGATATAGCCCTGGACATAATCAACACCAATTTCATTGAGACAGTCCAGTGTTTCTCTGTTTTCGGCAAATTCTGCAATGGTTTGTTTGCCCATGGTATGACCGACATCGTTTATCGATTTCACGATGGCAAAATCATCAGGGTCATTGACGATGTTTTTGACAAAACTACCATCAATTTTTAAATAGTCCACCGAAAGATTCTTTAAATACGAAAACGATGACAACCCCATCCCGAAATCGTCAAGTGCAAAGCTGCAACCCTGTTTTTGCAAGGTATTCATGAAATACTTGGCATTCGACATATTTGAAATCGCGGCAGTCTCAGTCACTTCGATACAGATTTTTTCAGGTGGCAAATCGGTGTCTTCGAACAATTGCAGCAGAAACAACAGAAAATCGTTGTCGCTCAGAGAATGGCCGGACAGATTAATTGCACAATGATCCAGTTCTTCCAGGTGTTGCGGCAATGATTGCAACCAGTTAAATGCTTCCTTGAAAACCCATCTGTCAATCTTGGTTGCGATCGCGTAATGTTCAGCAGCGGGTAAAAAAGAAGTCGGAAAAATCAACTGTTCCTGATTGCCTTTCATGCGTACCAGCAACTCGTATCGAACACCGCGTTTTTTATTTAACGAATATATCGGCTGGTAATACAGGCAAAACCGGTCAGACTCCAGAGCCTGGGTGATTTGAGAAAACCATTGCATGTCGCTGCGTTGCCTGGTCAACTGCTGATCATCATCCTGATAGACGTGAATACGATCTCGACCTCTCTGTTTTGCCAGATAACAGGCTGCGTCAGCATCAGAAAGCAATTCAGAGCTGCTTTTATTCGGATCCTTGATCACCACAACACCAATACTCACACTAATGGTAAAAATCTGATTTAACCATTTGAAGCGAAAGGTGTTGATGGTTTGACGTATACCCTCAAGTTGAGACAATGCCTGTGTCAGTGTACAGTCTTCAATTAAAATTGCGAATTCATCTCCACCGATTCGCGCCAGAGTCTCCCGATGCCCTAATCGTTTCTTGATCAGTGAGGCAAGCTGCCGCAAAAACTCATCACCGGCGACATGCCCACATCGGTCATTGATGATCTTGAATTGATCAAGATCGAGAAAACCGAGAATAGTCTGGTCGTCGTTTTCCTTGCTGGCTTGAATAACCTGGCGCAATCGAGAATGGAATGCACGCCGGTTCACCAGTTCTGTCAAGGCATCATGCGTTGCATGAAAAGCCAGTTGCCGGGTCAATCGGCGCGATTCAGTAATATCTGTAAACGCCAGTACTACACCGGAAATCACTCCGTCATCATCAACAATTGGTGCGGCCGTACTCTGAATAGAAAATTCTATACCGGTGCGATTGATTAAAAGCGACTGATTCCCCAGGCTCACCAGACGTTTCTTGTCTACACAGAGTGTAATCGGATCATTACACGGCTTACGATCATCTTCATTGACGATACTGACAATTGCAGTCAGAGGTTTACCAAGTGCTTCATGTAAGTTCCACCCGGTCAAACTTTCAGCAACTGGATTGATATAATCAATCACTCCTTTTGTATCAGTTGTTACAACAGCATCGCCAATGGAGCGCAAAGTGACTTGCAGCCGTTTTTTCTCTTCATACAGATTGTTCTGTGCTACTTTGATTTCGGATACATCGTCTTCAACATCACGACCTTCGACAATAATTCGACATATTTCACCAGATTCATCGACAATCGGATGCGTATCCACGGATATCCAGCGCAGCCCTCTGGTACCCATGTTGACCTGCATTTTACGTGAAACTGTCTCACCAAAAGCACTTCTGCCAAGATCGTGCTTGATCAGGTTCCTGTCCACTTGCGAACCCCACCAGGGACAGTCGTAAAAGAATGTATCCTGTATATCTGTTAATAAAATATCATTGATTTTCAGCGGCTTCTCATTGATGTATACAATTTTTCCATCGGGTTTCAGTATAGCCAGATAGGTTTTCAAATCGTTTAATACATTCTTAAGAAATTGATCTTTTTGCGAGAGATCCAGCCTGGCTTCATCGCGTATCGTCAAATCGCGACATAACACCATATAAATCAAGCCATTTTCCGACTCATTTTTTGCCGAATTGATTTCCAGTGGAACAACTTTGCCGCAAGGTTGCAACAACTCAACTTCCAATCCGTCAACCTGATCCTGTAAACTCAGGTAATCCAGTAACTTGTATGCAACTGAATGATCGCTGGAGATAAACTCATCAATTGAATGCCCGATTATCTCAGTTCTTGAGGACAATCCTGCCAGACTGATAAAATGTGAATTGACATCAGAAACGATACCGTCTGAATTCAGGCATACATAACCGGTGCCTGTTGTTTCGATCATATTTCGGTATCGCTTTTCACTATGTATCAGCTCCGACTCAGCATGTTTCTTTTCTGTGACATCTTCGTACAGAACAAGAATACCGATGGATTCACTATTCTCTCCCAAAAGCGGGATCTTGCTGGTTTTATACCAGCGAATGTTGCCATCAGTTCTAATTTGGTATTCTTCATAATGACACAATGCTTTCTGTGAATTTAAAACCTGGCGGTCACTATCCCGGTACTGCCTGGCATGTTGTTTCCAGGGCATTTGATAGTCGGTTTTACCAATGATGTCAGCTTCACTGCCAAATCCTTCGTAATCCAGAAAATGCTGATTACAACCTAAGTAAAAGGAATCCTTATCCTTCCAGATCACGGGCATCGGCAAGCTGTTGACGACCGAGCGCAGGAACCGTTGGTCAGTAACTGAAGATATCTCCAGCACATCGTTTAAAAGCATATCTGCCCACCTTGTTTTGAGCATGAAACACTGTCCACACATGTCCCCAGCATGAATGTACAGAAAACAATTTCAATTTTTAATAATTATTTATTAACAACTCATTGACAGATCGAGCTTTATCCGCCACCAAGCTGCATTGCATTTTTTTTAAATTATGTTATAGATGAAACAGTACCACACAAATTGTGCCAAAAACAGCTATTTCAATATCTTTTTTTACGTGTGATTTCCTGATCAAATTTAGAATTGAATCGTTGCTCGACATTCGATGTCAGACTTTAAAATTATTTTACAACTGGATTAAAAATGTATTTTATTTCTGCAGGTTAATTTGCCATTTATCTCGACATGGAGCAGCATTCGTTTGATGTTGACAATCAGAATGATTCAAAACATATCTAAATTCTCAGGTAACTTAGATCCTGTTCAATAAAAAACAAATGAAAAACCCGACTCAAACACATGCTTTGGCTATCCTCGCTGTCTTCAGTATTAACTTGTCCATGTTAGCCGGACTATGCGGGACAGTGGTCAGTATTGTCTGGCCTGACATGCTATTCAGTGAATCCATGCAAATGTATGGTCCCATGAAAAATAATCTAGTTTTTATCTGGCTTTATATAGGCATCACCGAAGTCGCTCTGTTTGTTTTGCAATTCTACAAACACATCATCAATGAGTCCTTGATGGTTGGATTGATTTTGGTTTTGGTTGCATTCGGGACAATCATATACTCACAAGTCAACCAGCTACCATTGAGCAACACAATGTTTACTACCTGTCTTGCTATTGCGACTGGGCATTTAATCTATTATTTCATCTATCAAAATCAACTGGATAACAAATCAGCAAACAACTAATAATCCAGTTAATCTTAAGAAACTGCAATTCGATTCAATAGCATTCATAATGCCTCAGAACGGACTAACACGAGCTGTAACTGGCAGCGCTTGATTTGGGAAGGTTTATACCGGGATTTGACCCGACAGTCGCAACAGGGACAAATAAAGAAAAATTCCCTGGCTGTCACTCACTATATAAAAAACTGATCAAAATCCTGTATGAGAAAGTACTTCAGACGTGCTTAAGTTGATCTCTGATTGTTTCTATTGCACGCTTCTGATCCAGCTTAAGCTTGAAATCAAATAAATTGGAACGCTGCCTAGAAATTTTAGCAACCCCTTGTGCAAAGTTGATCAAAGCTGATTGATAGGTTTGAGCCAACTGAGTCGGTAAACAGGTATGGATTACAAAATTTAACTGTTTCAATTCTTCCAAAGGATAAATCCGATCATTTTGAATCTCTGCCAGTAACGTTTGCAATGAATACCCTCGTTCAGGTGTGATATTACGCAGAATTTCAAATTCAGCGGACTGAATCATCTGCGAATATAATTTGATTTCGTCACGTTCTATCCCGTTTAAACCGGCAACCATAAAAAACACAATACCTGGGGCATGTGAGATACACGATAAAGGACTTTTATAATCCGGGAATTTGACAACACTGACCATGGCAAAACCAATCTGATTGTAATTGCCTTAACTATAGATCAGTTCTAATGATACTTTTCCCCGCTAAACCAAAACTTTGCAATCAATCATTTAAACTGTGACCAGGATTGCAAATGTTGTTGTAATGTTTGAACGATGTCCTTATCCTGGACTTTTCTCTTCTCTTGCTGGACACAACTCCATCCCTTTACACCACGGATACCAAAGGTTCTGATGTATATGCCTGTTGATCCATAGTTTGCATCTGTGTACGCCCCACCATGATATCGATAGCTTTCAATAAACGTTTAAAAACTGACTGCTGCCGGTAAGGCAAGCCATGTTTTTCACAAACCGCTTTTACATGAGGTTGCAAACGTTGATATTGCAATAACGGTAAATCCGGCCATAAATGATGCTCGATCTGATAATTCAGCCATCCATGTAAAAAATCATTGAAGTCCGAGCCAGTCCGGTAATTCACCGATCCAATGATCTGACGCAAATAAAATTCGCCTCGTCCACCTGTGCATTTTTTATCGAATACATATAAATCATCGCCAGTGTGATTAGGCATAATCATCAAAAAAGTATGCAGGTTTGTCATGATTTCGGCCATTAATGAGTTCAGCAATACGCTGAATACAGCGACCTGCCCCAAAGGGAAAAACAATAACGGCAGCAATACAAACCGGAATCCGGTATAAGGAATTACGCTTTCAAACCACAATGCCTTGCCTTCCGGAGAAAAGAAGCTCCAGGTATTTTTAAGCGGCATATCAGGCACCGGCTTGCGTTGCTTGCGAACCAGACTTAGATGTAACTCCTTGTGGGTTTTGGGAACATAGTAAAACAGCTTCCAGGTTGCAGCTGTCAATGCAACCAGTAAATAGCGTAACCATAATGGCTTGACGAAGTCTGCCAACCAGCTCAGATTATGGTGCAAACAATCCGGGTCCTGTTTTTCACCCAGATGATAGTGATGCAGAACATCGTGTTCCTGATGCCAGCCTGCACTTGTTATCCAGTCCGGCCAATCAATAAACCGTCTCCAGCCCCTGGCAAAATAACGACTGTTGTAACGGTCAGGAATTCCAGTAATTTTGTCATAGCCTTTATGTGATATCGGGTGAGTAAGAATAGTCCAGCGCGAAAAATTACCCTGACTGATCAAAAACGCTGACAATGGATTGGGAACAATCCAGGAACTGGCATAACCAGCCAAAGAACACAGGCGACCCCAGTGCTCCAGTTTTTTCAAATGCTGAAAATCTTCGCTCCCAATGCATTGTCTGGTGGCATTGTAGATATCATCTAGATCTTTTTCCAGTAACTTGCGATCGACATAATGGATTTTGCTTCGGCTCAAATGACCAATCCTCTTATTATTGATGTTATGTTAGTCGTAAAACCGGGCATTATAACCCACTCAAAATCAATTCTTCACATCGCATTACTGACCAGATGTGAATTCAAACCATTGAATCGTTTACAGATCAACGAAAATTCAATATAAAAGAAGTGTGGTTTGGCTTTCGGCAATTCCACTGCTCAAAAAAGCGTGTAATAGATAAACAAACCAGCCAGACCGGTAACAATAGCAATTTGTAGAACACGAATCAGCCAGCTTTTACCAAGTATTTTGTGCATTTCAGTACGTTCAACATATTGGCCTTGTTTGATCGAAGGATACTAAACAGAAGATATAACTGGTTTATGTTGAATATAGTTTGACCTGCAACAATTGTCATATCATTGTAAAAGCGGTCTGGTAAAAAAATGTCCAAGCGAAAAGCTCCTGAATCGAGGGGATTTTTTTGATGTGTCGAGGCGAATAGTTGTGCTGTTTAACGAGAAACAGCGAAACAATACACCGAATAAAGGCTTTGCAGCGGATATCTTTTTAACCAGACAGCTTCTAAGGGACGTTAAAAAAATAATTTAAACAACTTCTAATCAGCCTCTATTGGAGAGGCAACATAATTCCACTGCCCAAGGTGTTCATCAAGCTTCACTCGCATTGTCTTTTTGAAATCTTTT
>JAHZJL010000122.1 GCA_022600935.1 Gammaproteobacteria bacterium | reverse complement strand
TGAACTGGATCTAAGATTCAGCGACTTGTATTCGCTAGAGCAGGAAACAATGTGCTGAGTATTTGTGGATATTAAACTGATTGATAGTCATGTATTCAGGTAACAAACTCTCTATAATTAGAGTGTAGTGTGCATTTAAAATAATGAGACTATTTTCGCAATATCAAATCAACAGTGATTTGAAAATTGCTTAGAATTTCACAAAATTTGCTATAAATGCATTGATCGAGGTTAAATAGAATTGATTTTGCTTGGTGTGTTTTGAGAATTGAACTTAGCAGGGAATCTCCCTGATACCTTTTTCAGTCCGTATTGATATGATATCTGAGCTCGATACGCTGGGTATTGCCAGCACGTGTCGCCAGACTGAAGTGTTTGTTGAGCTGATAGCGTAAATCGACAGCATAGTTGGTAGCGAATAATCCCAGACTGAGACCAATGTAAAGATCGGGGTTGAGGTATTGCCCGAGTCGCACTGCACTGTTTTCCAGTTTGTCACCTTCCTCGAATTCAAATTCGTCGATACCGAGTTGTTCACTGAGCCAGGACAGTTCGCTGACTCCATAACCTATTGCGGCGCTGGCAATTGCGTTACCCTCACTGTCATTTCTGTTGTTGAAGGATTTTCCGGTAATCAGATAAGCCAGTGCTTCTGATTCAGGCAATGGCGGTTCGCTGTAAATCCGAGTTTGCGGTGATTTCAGCGGGCCGCTGAGCGCAAGGACCGCAGTGATTTTTGTATCGTTAGACTTGCGGATCGCTTCAATGTTGAGCCAGGGGTTGTCCGTAGGTCCATTAAACAGAAATTCCCCTTTGCGGATAGTTAAGTTTTGTCCATACGACGTGTATGTGGCATCGCTCAATGCAGCCCGGCCTTGCATCCACGGTTTTTTCTTTTTGGTGATGTAATTGAGTTGACCTTTTAAATCGGCTTCCAGACCGAATCCCTCGAAATGTGTCTTGTCACCGAAATCAATGGCAATATCGGTTTTAAGTAACGACGATGCCATTTTTTTAGGTTTAGTGTGTTGTTGGTTGATGATGATTTCATCTTCACTCGGAGTAATGGCGCTGTCAGGCAAAGTTTGCAAGGTGATAGCGGCTTTATCGATATGTATTGAACCGGATATATGGGTGATGTTGTTTCGACGGTCAATCTCCAGATGAGGGGAAAGTTCAACCTCAGCTTCAGGCAAACGGCTGATCAGGAACTGTTGGCCATTGAGTGCAAGGTGCAAAGCCATGTTGTCAATTGTTTCTAAATCCAGATAACCGTTCGCATTGACCTGTCCCTGACCGGATTCGAGTTGCCCATTCAGCATGATACGTTGTGAGTTGTCTGTTGCGTTACTGGCAGTGAGTGTTATGTTTTGATAGGTCGTACCCAGCAGTGGAACGCTTAACCGTCCTTGCTTTAAGGTCAGGTTGCCAAGTAATTTAGGCTCTTTCAAGCTGCCTGAAATGGCCAGGTCAGTTTTGATGACACCTTCGACGTGTTGTAGATTTGGAACCAATGCTTCGATGAGTTTCAGATTGGAAATATCGGCTGCTAGAGTGCCATGCAGTTTTCGATCCTTTGACTGAATTGCTTGATCCGCAGTTAATTCGATCTGGATATGGTCTTTCCCGGTGAGTTGCAGATCAAAAAGGGATACAAGCTGGTCATTCTCGTAATGTGCGGTTGCTTCTGGTATTTGAAATGCAATGTCATGCTTGTTTTGGTCCTGATCGGTAAACCTTAACAGACCAGCAACTAACGCGGCGTTGAGTTTGCCTTGCCAGCCATTATTATTGGCTTGAAACGTTGCTTCAGCATCAACTGATCCGGCCAAGTCAGTATCCTCGGGAGTCCAGTGTTGAACCAGTGTTAAAGGCATTTGTTTTAATACCAGATTCCCGTTGAGCTGCTCTGCGGGTGAACCATTCAGTTCAGTACACAAACTGACTGACTGCTGTTGCAGACAGGTTCGCTCAAGCACGATATGTAAATCATCGACTGGTTGACTGAGTTGCAGTTGGACTGGATGTTGCAGTGTCCAGCGCTCAAGCTGTGGATGATTGACTGCAAGTTGTTTGATCTGGCCCAGCCATGAGTTGCTGCTGTTATTCCAATCGCCATCAAGTTGCAGTTGCATATCGGCCCACTCAGAGTTGACCGTCAGGATTGCCCGATGTGCTTCAGGCAAGCCGCTGGCATTGAATTTGATTTCATTAACCAGTGTGCCATCAAGTTTCAAGCCATTGATTGAGATGTCGGCAAACGAAGCCTGATGGCTGGCATGAGAATAGTCGATGTCAAGTTTCAGCTTGTCCAGATTGATCGTGTTAAATCCGAGCCGGGTTGCTTGCAACTGCGCTTTAATCACCGGCTTATCCAGACTCTGCAGCAGATCAACAGTGCCGTTCATGCGACCATGCAAGGTTGGCCATGCCGTGCTCAGATCCGGAGCGTCAATCAATACCCTCAGATCGGCTTGCTGCAGATCGGCTTTGCCATTAATGGTTGCCTGGTTGCGACCCGCTAACAGTTTGACATTGTGAAAATCAACCCGTTTGTCTTTAACCTGAATGCGCCCGCTGGCGTTAACAGGCTGGTCATAAACCTCACCGCTGAGTTGATCGATTTGCAGATTTGCCAGCAGTGTTTGGTTGGTAAATTGCCCATCCACGAGCAAACGGCTGTCCAGACTGGCTGGTATTTCAAGACCAAATTCGCTGGGATTCAGTTGCTGAGTGATCAGAGTCGCCAGGAACTGCAAGCCGTTTGCCCAGTTTACTTTGCCATTGACACTGAGCTTACTCTGGCTGTCTTTTTGAGGAGTTAAATCGAATTGTTTGACGATGAACTGCTGTTGATCACCGTGTCCTTGCAGGACAACATTGAAGGATTGTGTGTCAATAGACGCAGGTGCGTGTAAAGCGATATGGTAATCATCGGCAGAACCCTTGATAGTCAACTGTCCGTTATTGCTGTTCAGGCGACGTCTCTCATCCAGTGGCCAGTGAAGCTGCTGCCACTCCGTGGTTAAATCAAATACCGGTTGTGGTGTGTCTAAACTGACCCAGCCGGTTTGAGTTGCTTTGATGAACCCTGATAATGTTTGTGTCATTTCATATTTGGCAAGGTTGCCAGTCAAGTCCAGTTGAGCATTGACTGTCTGATCCTGAATTGCTGTCTCCCATCCCAGTTGGGCAGTCAGCGGCCAATTGTTCTGCAATGCAACTTGGGCACTACCGGTTGTGGAAAATTCAGGCAGCTTGAGTACCAGATTGCTCATAAACAATTGTTGATTGACGAGATGTGCTGACAGAGCAACATGCTCGATCTTGGTTTGGCTGTCAGCCTGCTTCCAGACCAGTTGCTCCAGATTAAGCTGATCAATGCGAACCGCGAATGGTATGTCTGGGCTATCTGTAACTGTATCATCTGCTTGTTCATTGTCATCAGTAACATAATCGAGCGTGATACCATCTGCATCCAGCAGCGAGATGTGGAGCTGGCGCTTGAGTAAACTGGCTGGATTCCAGATCAGTTCAAAGCGCTGAACTCTGGCATCGATCAATTCAGGGTCGTGGACGTGAATGCCCGTCAGTACCAGTCGCTTTCCCAATGTCCCGTCAACGGATTCAATACTCACCTCATCCATTGCCGATATCACAGTATTCACTAACCAACGTGTTGCAGCAGGGTTGTTCAACACCAAGCCAACAACAGCCATGAATACAAGTATTGACAGCACAACAACCAGGCTGAGGCACTTGAGCAAGTGCTTTATGCGTGCCAATATCATGACAACAACGCACCAGCAGCAAAGTGAATCTGGAAGGAATCGTTTGACTCATTGAGTGGAAAAGCAAAATCCAGTCTGATCGGGCCAATCGGTGACAACCAGCGAATGCCAAATCCGACGCCACGTTTGAGTTTGAACTGGTCGAGTTCAAACGCATTACCAATGTCCATGAACGCCGCGACACCCCATTCATCATTGATGAATTGTTCATATTCCAGGCTGACAATTGCCAACATTCTGCCGCCGATAACAATTCCGTCAGAATCACGTGGCCCAAGTTCCTTGTAATTGTATCCACGGATGGACTCGTTACCGCCGGCAAAAAAACGATGTCGGGCCGGTAGTTTTTCAAATTGCTGGCTGATGGTTGCACCCAGTTGACTGCGACCGATCAAACGTGCATTCCAGGGTAAACTGGTAATGTATTTACCGATCATACGCGAGCGGATAAAACCAACGTCTGAAAACAGTAGATCAGGGGCTCCGGACACCATCACATCCACACTGTATCCCTGAGTCGGCCGCAGCGGATGATTGGCTTGACGATATTGCCAGTTGCCACCAAATTCCAGTAATTTGGTGCGCTGAGTATCATCGCTGATCGTGAAGTTGTCATAGGTGATGTTGACAAACAGGTTTTGCCGCCAGGTAGTCTGATAAACATGCAGATATTGAGCGGATAAAATCGCAGATTCCGATTTGAATGTATTGGGCCGTTCGAACTGATAGCCGAGGCCAAAGGTGAATTGATCTTCCAGAGTATCGGTTAATGGCACTGAGTAGCGCGCCTCAGCGTTGGAAAGCACCGGCGATAGCTGTAAATCCAGGGCAAAATGATGGCCGTGACGGTTAATGCGGAAATTCTGGTAATTCAGGCTTCCCAGCGGGCCGATATTGGTATCGTATCCGACCCCGACACTCAAGTCGTGAGAGTCTTTGCCCTGTAATGCAATGTTGACGGGTACCTGTACTCCTTCAACATTGGTTTGCGGTTGTACACTGACCTTGCCGAAATAAGGACTGGCAGCCAGTTGGTTATAGGTTTTGGCCAGTTGCCTGCTGGAATATTCATCGCCTTGTTTCAGGGTGATATAGCGTTTGACAAACTCAGGGTCGAGAATTGATTGTTCGATGGTGATCGCGCCAAAACGATGCCGGACACCAGAGTCCATGACGATATTGATCTCGGCAGAGTGCCCGGTTTGATCGACGATTAACTGTTTGGTGACCAGCACATAGTCAAGAAAACCATAATCCAGCGCCAGACTATGCAAGTCTTGCTTGATTTTTTCATAATGGCCATGATTGAGAATATCGCCTTCACGAATCGGTAAATTGTTCAACCAGCGTTGAAATACCGGTTCCTGTTGTGCCTCACCAGTTATGCTGACGTTGAGGGTGTGCACAATCACAGGCAGGCCGGGTTTGATCTTAAATTTTGCCGACCAGCACGATTCCTTGAATGTTAACTGTTTGCGAATCACCGGCTGATAATATCCCAACGCCCGTAATGCCTTATCGATTTGCTGATCGGATTTTTCAAACAACTGTTGCACGCGCCATTGCGGGGCATCGCAAGGCTCCTTGCTCAATGATAAAAATGCCCGTATGTTTTTCTCACTCTTATCATTAACGCCTTTTATTTCAATCTCGGGAGACTCATCGGCATAAGCGCCATATGAGCCGATGAGGGAGAATGAACACAACAAAACGAATACGAATCCTGACATGCCTGTGAAAGA
>JAHZJL010000121.1 GCA_022600935.1 Gammaproteobacteria bacterium | reverse complement strand
GTCTGTCAACGTTTATAATGAACACAACACCAGAAAATGATAAAGCAGGGTATTAGAGAATGATAAGAGATTAAGGTGTAGTCGAAGAATGACAGAGCCGATCGCTTAATTTTAGGTAGCGTTGATAGCGATCAGGATTGATCTTGCCATCCTTGACAGCTTGTTTGACATGGCATCCCTTGTCCTGATGATGTCTGCAATCATTAAATCTGCAGTTTTCAATATAAGGTCTGAATTCTTTATATCCCCAGGCCAGTTGTTGTTGACTGATGTCTGCAAGACCGAATACCGAAAGCCCTGGGCTATCGATCAAATCGCCTCCATCGGGGAGATGGTATAAGGTCGCGGATGTCGTAGTATGCTTTCCGTGCTGGCTGCTTTGAGACAGATTGCCAATACGAATCTCACGTTGTGGAAGTAATAATGCAGTCAACGATGATTTACCTACACCTGACTGGCCAGTCAGAATGTTAATTGCGTCTTTGAAAGCAGTTTGCAATTGACTGATGCCGAGCCGGGATGGAACGCATGTTTGATGAAGTTGATAACCAATGGTCTGATAAAGACTGAATGTCTGCATGAAATGGGTGTGATCATCAGCTTTTGTCAACTTATCAATTTTGTTGATGACCAGATGGGCAGTGATCTGATTGGTCTCGCACATGACAATACACTGGTCAATCAGCAGAAAGTCAGGCTCTGGTACAACAGCACTGACAATGAACATGGCGTCGACATTGGCTGAATAGAGCCTGTTTTTGTTGCCATGCCCGGGGCGAAGTAATACTGAATGACGGTCCAGGATTTTTTCGATAACACCACTGTCGCCGCTTTCCGGTTTCCAGATGACTCGATCACCAACCACCAGCGCGCCCAGGCGGCGTCTGGTCTGGCACAACAACACAGTGTGGTCAGCGGTTTCTACAAGGATACCTTTGCCGCGATGACCGATGACCAGACCTTCCCGGCTAGCCGGATCAGACTGATCCGGCTGATGGTTGCATAACGCCATCAAACGCTAGGATTTAACATCGCACCAGATTTTTCCAGGTTGGCAATTCTTATTGCTGCAGGAGGGTGACTGTAGTGAAAAGCAGAGTAAAGAGGATCCGGTGTTAAGGTACTGGCGTTTTCCTTGTAGAGTTTGACCAGAGCGTCAATCAAAGCGCTGGGCTTGGCAACTGTCGCTGCATAATCATCGGCCTGAAATTCAAAGCGGCGCTGGAAAAACGCAGAAATCGGCTGCATGAACAGTGTGAAAACCGGGGAAACCAGCATAAACAATAATAAGGCCATTGCATAATCCTGGTTATTGACTCCCAAACCATGATAAAACCAGCCCTGGTTGGCCAGCCAGCCGAGAATGGCAAAACCCACCAGACTCAGTAAAGCGCTGCTGAACAGCATTTTGACCACATGTTTATGCTTAAAGTGTCCCAGTTCATGTGCAAGCACAGCTTCGATCTCATCCGGGTTCAGCGATTCCAGCAAGGTATCAAAAAACACAATACGCTTGCTTTTACCCATACCGGTGAAATACGCATTCCCATGCCCGGAACGGCGTGAGCCATCCATCACAAAAATTCCGTTACTGCTGAAACCACAGCGGTCCAGCAAGCTGTTGATGCGCTCTTTGAGTGAAGCGTCGCTGAGTGGGTCGAATTTATTGAACAGTGGTGCAATCCAGGTTGGATAAACCCAGCTCATCAACAAGGTAAAACTGATCACAATTGCCCATGCCAAGACCCACCACAATGATCCGACAGATTCGATGACCCAGAGTATCAATGCAAGCACTGGGATGCCAATCGCCATTGCAAGACCTATCTGCATGAGTTGATCGGTAATAAATTGACGGACAGTGGTTCGGTTGAAACCGAAGCGTTGTTCCATATTAAATGTTTGGTAAATACTTAAAGGGATATCAACCAGATAACCAATCAGAAAAACACTGACAATAATGCCGGTATAGGTTGGGATCGAAGACAGATTTAGACTGTTCCAGTAATCCGCAACCCACTGGATTCCACCAAACAGAGTCATGGCCAGTAAAAACAGGCAGCTGATCCCGAGCTCAATCAGGCCGATGCGGTTCTTTTCAATGGTATAATCTGCTGCTTTTTGGTGATCTTCCAAAGCCACTGTATTTTCGAATGCTTTCGGTACAGACTGTCGATGCGAACTGACATGGCCGGATTGTCTAAAGATCAGCCACAGCTGGACCAGTGCAGATATTGCCAGAGCAATTAAAAAGATAATTGTAAATGTATTCATCATAGTCATTATTTTCCGAGTGAGTAATGTACGGATAAACCGTTATCTTGACTATTATTCTAACCTGAAAACATTAAATTAAAAGAGATTTCATTATGTCACAGGATGCTACCCGTTTAATCTGGATCGATCTGGAAATGACCGGACTGGATACAGTTCAGGATACGATCATTGAAATTGCCACCGTTGTGACTGACAAGGATCTTGAGGTATTGGCAGAAGGTCCTGTGCTGGCAATTTTTCAGGAACAATCGGTCCTGGCGCAAATGGATGACTGGAACCAGAAGCATCATGGTGATTCCGGGTTGCTGAAACGGGTTCGTCAAAGCTCCGTGAATATGGAACAAGCAGAACAAAAAACCCTTGAATTTCTGCAGCAATGGGTACCGGCTGCCAGTTCACCAATGTGTGGAAACAGTATTTGCCAGGATCGACGTTTCATGGCACGACTGATGCCGAGTCTTGAAGCTTATTTTCATTACCGCAATCTGGATGTCTCCACTTTAAAGGAATTATCAAAACGCTGGAAGCCGGATGTCGAAGCCAGTTTCAGGAAAAAGGCCTCGCATCGTGCGCTTGACGATATCCTGGAATCAATCGAAGAATTACGTCATTATCGAGACCACTTTATCCAGTTGTAAAGCACTCTTTGTGAATTGATTTGTCTGTAGCAAGTCACAATGTCGCATGTTGTTGAAGCGCCCAGTTGACATGTTCCCTGACCAGTTCCGATGAATTGTCGAGTCGTTTTCGCAAAGTATCGATCACTGCATCGGAGGTGACACTGTTACCAAGGGCAATCGCAATATTACGCAACCAGCTTTGATAACCGATTCGCCGAATAGCCATGCCTTCTGTGCGTTTCAGAAAAGTTGATTCATCCCACTCAAACAAACTGATCAGCGTGGCCTGATCGAGTCCGTGCCTGGGCAGGAAATCATTTTCCTGAGTGACATTGGCATAGCGGTTCCAGGGGCAAAATAATTGACAATCATCGCAACCATAAATTCTGTTACCGATATCTTTTCGCAGAGAAACTGGTATTGAGCCTTTGAATTCAATGGTTAAGTAGGAAATACAACGTCTTGCATCAAGCTGATAAGGAGCGACAATTGCCTTGGTGGGACATACATCAATACAGGCAGTGCACGATCCGCAGTGATTGCTGACAGGGCTGTCGGTTTTCAGAGCCAGATCGGTATAAATTTCCCCCAGAAAGAAAAAAGACCCGTCGTGCCTGTTGATGAGGTTGGTATGTTTGCCAATCCAGCCCAGCCCCGATTTTTCAGCCAGTGGTTTCTCAAGGACAGGAGCGCTGTCGCTGAATACTCGATAACCGAACGGGTCGATACTATCCTGAATTAGCCTGGCCAGTTTTTGCAGGCGTTTGCGGATTAATTTGTGATAATCCCGCCCCAGGGCATAGCGTGAGATATAGGCTTTGTCCGTTTCATCAAGCAGTCTTATAGCGATTGTCTTGTCTTCTGGCAAATAATCCATTCTGGCAGTGATTACAGAAAGTGTATCCGGTACCAGTTGTTGCGGATTTGCGCGCAAAGACTGGTGGCGCTTCATATACTCCATTGTGCCGTGATAATTCGACTCCAGCCAGAGTTGTAAACGCTGCTCTGCCTGATCAAGCTGAATATCGGATATGCCGATTTGCTGAAACCCAAGAGATTGTCCCCATAACTTGATTGATTCGGTCAGTTCAACTGAATCCAAAGCTTTGCTGTTTATCATTTGGTGGATTTACCCGGCTAAGCTTAATTACATGGAGTTATAACAAACCAGTCTAACTTATATGATGAAAATTGAGAAAAAAACAGGAGTAGAACATGTATATGGAGGAGATTATCTCATCACTCGACTTGATTCGGGTTACACGTTGGTATCGTTTACAACCTCTTGACGGGTGAGAATTTGCAGGCAAACTGGTTTGATTGTTTCGATGCCAGAGAGTGTTTTTTTCAATAAACCGTTTTATTAAAGGCATCAAGTCACTTTTTTTCAACAGCGAAAACAGTAACCAAAAAACGCCGCCCGGCAAGCATCTGATTCCTGCGCTTTTCGTAGACAATGGAAAGGCTGGGAACTTCACACGTACCTCGCTCAAACAGCCCAGACTTTGATCCTATTGTCTGCTGCAATAATTGGGACATCTGCAAGGGCAATCACACCTCTTATTCAGCAAAGTGGCTGTAAACATGGTAAGTCTGATCAGTATAGCGCCATCAAATAATTATGCAGAAATATAAACAACACGAGTTGAATAATTCGAGACCACAAAGGTCTTCCAGCTAGAATTTAAGCAATAAAGAATCAAAGTTAGAACTGTCTAACTCATTGTAATATTATAAGTTTTACAATGGATGTTTTCAATCGAGTCTGACCCTATAGATTCATACATTTTAAAGAAAAGTGAGCCTGTTAAATTTACACAAAAAAATATCAGGGGTTCATACCGAATACTTGCCTGGCTAGTACTGATTACTAACAAATCTGGTGATCAATCCTCATCATCCATCTTCTGCGCCAGTGTTTCCCAACCATCTAATCCACCGGACAAACCAAGCTGCCCAGCCAGATTGTCCAACGCCTCCAGAACCTGTGCCAGATTAATTTTTTTAGCAATGTGATAAACCGTCACCCACGCTTGCAATGCTTCCGAGGTTTGTTCATTTTGCATGTAAATATGCCCCATGTTAAACAGTGATGCACATAAACCTGCCATATCGCCAATCTCCTGTCTTATGGCCAGGGACTGCTTCAAGTACTCCAGGGCGGTCTCGTAGTCTCCTCGGGCGCTGAATATTCCCGAAATATTGTTCAGCGTGGTGCCTTCTCCCAATTTGTCGCCAATCTCCTGTTGAATGGCCAGGGACTGCTTCAAGTAATCAAGGGTGGTCTCGTAGTCTCCTCGGGCGCTGAATATTTGCGAAATATTGTTGAGCGTGGTGCCTTCTTCCAATTTGTCGCCAATCTCCTGTTGAATGGCCAGGG
>JAHZJL010000120.1 GCA_022600935.1 Gammaproteobacteria bacterium | reverse complement strand
TGTAATTTCTTTCAGCTTGATGGTTGTAATCAACCGCAAGACATCATCCCATTGCTGATAAACAAGGGATTCTTTGACATATTTGTCAGGTTTGATGGCCCATTGGGTTGTATCAACGCCTTGTTTATTATGGAACAAATAAAGCTGTTGGTGCTTCAAGTTCTTAATTCGCGGCGCATATGAAATCCCAAGCAAATGGGTAACACCAAAAATGGCTTCACTGTATCCATGTGTATCACTTGAGTGGATGTCACTTTTGACAACGTCATTGTGCATCAAGCCATCTATGATGTAAGCACTTTCCCGTTCAGCAGCACTAAACACCAGCGAATGGAACAACAAACCGCGCTCATCAATGAAACTGCCGACGGTCAGCCCCTGTTCTTTGCCAAAGTATTTGAATGAATAATTCGCATTCAGTGATTCAGACCGAACCGTGAATTTTTGTCCATCACTGGCGGTATGACGCTGGTCAGGCTGATGAAGATAGATATCCGGCAACCCAAGCTGATTAATCAAATGTAATATCCGATCATTGGCAGCACGGAGGTTTTCAAGTGAAAAATACCAGTTCACCGTGCTTTCCAGAGACGCTTCATCAATGTCTCTGGAAATCACAGCCATTTTACGAGTACCAATATGACAACCCAGACCGATGATACCTGCGTAGAACAATTTGTTGGCTGGAGGATCGCGTTGATAACGTTGCCGCCAGTGTTGAAGTTCTTCCAGAAAGCCACTGTAACGGTTCATTGTGGATAACACTTCAAGCAAAGAGATATAGTGTCGTTTGGGAAAAAATGATGATAACGATATAGACCTTTCCTGCTCATGACGTTTTGGGGTTTTAATCGTGGACAGCCCATTTTTACCCAACTTGATCCAGGTATTACGGCCAGACTGAATATGCTGGTTGGTCAGGGAATATTGACGATAGAGCACACGATCCAGTTCACCTAACACGTCATGTGGGCTTTCCCATTCCAGCAATGCTGCTCGTTCGAGCAACTGTTGTTTGTCCTGTTGCCAACGTTCACGGCTAATGAGGTAATCATCCAGTGCGCGATACTTATAGGAGTATTTCAAATTCAACGTGCCGGATTTAATGGCTTTCTGGATATAGCGAAACAAGAATACTTTATAGAGGGAACCTCGAACACGTTGTCCATTTTTTTGCAGGGTTTCTCGTTCTGCTGTATCCAAAAATGCCATGGGCGGGTTTTGCCCGATCACCCCTTGTTTATGTTTAAAGTAATCAATGGCCTGCAACAAAGCATCGGTCTGTAGCTCTCCTTTAAAATTGAGATGCTTGACGATTAAACTGACCCTGTTTTGAAGTCGGATCGATTTGGTCTCCAGAATTTCATGATACTTGTCATGATCATTGCGAGCATCACTATGGATTTTTAAGTCAGCCAAGTCTTGTTCAAGCTTTAAGCGTTGCGCAGATCGATTTTGCAGTAGCGTACGAATATGACCGACCTTATCCTGGTCACTCATCATCGGGTCCAGGGTAATGACTTCAATGGCGGATAATGTTTCCAGTACTTGCTGATCAAGACCGGTGACGACTGTTCGTATTGACTCATGCTGTTGGATACGTTGAGCATAGCACCACTCCTTATGCTCACGGATGGCTGTATTATTGAAGCTCTGCACACTCGCGAGCAGTATATCGACCAGATTGTCTTGAAGTCGATAATATTGATGAACGATAAACGCAATGACATGCAGATAACGGTTATCTGTCGTGCGACGTGAAATCTGGAATATCTCTGATTTGATCACGCTATTGGCATAATAACGAATACCTTGATGACTGAGGTTTAATGCCATCACCACGGGTTCCAAGTGATGATACAGTTCACCCAGCTGCTGCAGGTCGGCAATACTTTCTCGAATTTTGGCAGGACGCGTTGATTGAGACAGCTTTTTTAATAATGTCAGGCGATAAGCAGATGTTTTTCCTGGGGACTGTTTTTCTGCTTTACTCGACAGTGACTCCTGGATAAACAGTGCATCCAGTAATTGTCGCGTTGTTGTGGTGAGTTCACGGGCAATGATGTCAGCGAGTTCCTGCTTGCCTTGATTAATGTGCTGAAGAATCAGCTCAGCCAATTTGAAATAACCAGGTGCTTGTATTTTCTGTTGTGCCAACCAATCAACACAGCGCCAGAATATCAGTCTGGGTTTGAGCTGAGATCGCACCATGCTGGTGATTTCAGCAGAAAGACTTTTTTCTGCACCGTGACCATATGGCGTGTATCCGTAATAGTCGAGAATTATTTGTTGATGGCGAGCGGCCGTTTGTTTGTCATAACGATCAAGACTGACATCATCAAGCATCACACCAATTCGAGTCGCCACAAATACCAAATCTCGCTCATGAAACAAGGTGGCTTGGGAAAACCGTTTAGTGGCTTTGAAGTACCCACAACTGACGAGAAAACAAAGACGGTTCAAAGGTGTTCTGAGCGTAGATGCTATTTGCTGTAAAGCAACAGGAAAGTCAAAGTAGTATTTGCGCTGAGCTGCATTAAAATCAGGCGGGGCATCAAACTGTTCGCTTTCTACGCTATTGAGAATTCTCATTCTAGGCATGGAGGCGCGTCCTTCAAAACTTAATTATCGTGAAAACGAACGTTATTCAGTGTATTTATCTTCAATGAAAATGATTGGATAAATCATAACAACAATTAGTGTTTAATCGATATAATGACCTTTTTATCGAATGTACTGAAACGATAACACAATCATGCCCCAAACAATCTTTCAGACCATTGGCTACTTGCGTGTTTCGACTGCCGACCAGGACATCGAGAAAAACAAAGCCGACATCTTGAAATTATCCAATGACAGACATCTTGGCCAAGTCACATTTGTGGAAGAAACGGCGTCGGGCAGGGTGTCTTAGAAGAAACGCAAGATTTTTGATGTTATGGAACAGGCAAGTGCCGGGGATAACATCATCGTTAGTGAACTGTCTCGATTGGGACGTTCCATGCTTGAATGTATGGAAATCTTGTCAATTGCCCTGGAACGACAAATTAATATTTATGCGATCAAGGGAAAATGGCAACTCGATCAGAGTATTCAGAGCAAGATCGTCGCCATGGCTTTCTCGATGGCTGCTGAAATTGAGCGGGACTTGATCTCCCAACGCACGAAGGAAGCGCTACGCGCAAGAAAAGAAGCAG
>JAHZJL010000119.1 GCA_022600935.1 Gammaproteobacteria bacterium | reverse complement strand
TCTGCAATTCCCGGATTTGAGACCTGTACCGGAGTTGTCATTGGATCAGGATTATTCGTATCCGTGTTTAAATTTCCCTGAACACTGACAGCGAATGCTTCACTCCACTGCCCTGCAAAGCCGTTGAATAATATCGGGCGAGAAGCCAGTACATAATCACCAGTTTGAGTGGGAGTAAACTGAAAAGCAGTTCGAGTCACAGTTGTGATCTGTGGATTGTTCAGGACTTGCACATTCCTGAACTGGATGTCATCAAGATACCAGCCACTGTTAGATGTTGTACAGCGCCAGCCAGAACTGAATGTATAATTGATCCTGACCCGGATAATCTGACCTGCAAACTGGCTCAGATCGACCGTTTTCAAACTGAATTCAGACTCTCGCAATCCAAAACGCACCCCCGGTTGTTCATAAACATCAATCCAGGATGAACCATCGTCTACAGACACCTGGACTCTGGCGACTTCATCAGTCATTGCGCAACTGATCCGACTGTAAAATTCCAGTAATGACTGATCATTAGCCAGGAATTGTTTGTCAAAGACCAATTGTTCATCGCGCCCGGCCAGATGTGACAGATAATATGACTTCTGCCCTGTGTTAGCCACATAATTGGACAGAACAGGACTTGTACCTGCATGATTGACAGTCATATCACTCAGGCCGTTTTCAGCGCTGAATACTGCATGATAGTCACTGACAATTGCTTTTAAGACTTGATATTGATTGACTTCAGGTGTCGCACCGAATGTATAGTGTGAGGTGTCTTGCAAGGGAATTTGTTGATTACCGTCGATCACCTGTAACCGGGTATCCGATCCTTGTCGCGCAGAATCGAACACTGTAACCGTATAGTTGAAACTCCTGCGTATCCTGCGATTGATCAAGACATTACTGATTAAAACCTGATACGTTCGATCTAGTCCAGGTGTGGCGAGTTGTTCATGCATTTCCCAAACCAGAGTATTTTCGCCATAGCCTTGTTGAGGCGGATACACTGTCAGATTCAAGCGCTGTCCATTATGAATCACAGCAACTTGCGCCTGGGAAAAATCTGCATGCGGGATTGCAAATGACCATCGTGGAAAAACCAATTGATATGGCGTATAACCGGCAGGCGGCCAACTGACGAATTCGTCACGGGTTTGCGGTCGTATTCGACCATATTGATCATCAAATACATTAATAGCGCTGGCATTGCGCCCTGCTCCCGAACCCGGCTGAATATCACCGGTACCCATCACTCTGGTCTGTGGATATAACAGCCAGCGACGATGCCCGACTGAGTGATTATGTTGCCCTGCATCTTCGATATACGCTGTAATTGCATCAGGGCCTGTTACACCCAGTGCAATGTTGGAACTGGCTGAAGCCTGTGCAGCGGCAGGGGTATAACAACCCCATGAAGCTGGAGGATAATGAGACAAGGCATTGTTTGCTGATGCCAGCAAGGCTGCAGACCGGGCTTTTGTATTTGCGGCTTCGCTGAAGGTAATCCAGGACGGTATACCCGTCATAGCACGAAAAAAGTTGATCCGACGCAAGGTTGCATTTTGATGTGTCGTTGAGCTGTCACCGGCGTTACATTCACTCACATCACCATGCCAATCGACAGGAATATCATTGGATGCATTGTAAACAGAATTATAAAAATTCCTGACATTTTCACGATTGTGAATATCCACCTGGAAAAGCCCGACAGGCTGACTTGCCATCACATTGCTTGTCCACATTAAACTGAATAGTACAAATCGTTTCAAAACCCGGGTTATCGTCGCTTTTAGCATGCACATTGCCTGTTGTCTGACAGAAATACAGGGTCGAGGAAATCAAAGACGACAAGTTTGTGTATACGTCACGAAAACCACGCCTGTTATTATGTTCAGGATTTGAGCAATGCTTATGCCACTAAAACTTATTCCATATTTTTCAATACATTAAGTACACCAATTTATTCAGGGTCAAGATTCTTGTAAATTTTTTAAACAAAATCACATGAAATTAAGTTAAGTAAAAAAATATCATCCATACTTATCTTGAATAGCTGACAGATATCTTTAATTTAACTAAAGTGATTCACTCCATGAATTTAAAACTTATTATTGCGATATTGTTATTGCTTCAATTCAACATGGGAAATTGTGCCAAAATCAAAAAATGGGTTGATAAGGACGGCACAATTCATTACGGGGATATTGCACAACACAGTCGTGATGTACATATTTTGGACATCAAAGATCCAGCGCCTGAAATAACCAAGGGCGAAAAATTGATGCGCATGAAAAATGATTTGTATTTCAAACAACTTGAAATACAGAGACAGGAAAACCAGTTAAAACAAGCGGCATCAAAACAAGACCAGCTGAAGCGTTTGCGCAAACAAAGGCAATCTCTGGAATTGGCACTGGACCGAGACCGAAAAGCCTGTCTCAAGGCCAAATTGAAACTTGCTGATGTTGAAGATGATTTACGCGGCGGCTATACCCGAGGCCAAGGAATCCGACTGGAACAGAACCGCAGAAAACTGCAGCGGCGTATTGACGCTTATTGTTAAGAGACAAAATTGTCAGAACCCATCAGGAGTAAACCTCGGTCAATTCTACTGGTTTAGGGCGATACAGTATCATTGCCAGCACTGAGAGTCCGGTTAACAGGTAAAAGCTGAATTCATGGTCACCTAGTAAACATAAAACCAGTCCCATCACTAAAATCAGTTCTGCGAGTAATAATGAGAAAAATACCCGTGATGTGAAGCGATGCGCCAGTCGCTGGGCGCTGACATGTTTTTCTGATGGTCTTAATAAACTCCGATTCCTGAATAATCGCATCACGGGAAACAGCAATATAGCCAGACTGTAAAACGCCGTTCGTAATCCGACCAGAGGTAACTGGCTACCCATTTCTGCCAGTGGAGCCTGGCTGAATTCACAGATAATGATTGCCGGTATTGGTGCTGTTAATATTGCTACCCAGAGTATACGGGTGGTTTTCAATGCCTGACGTGCCCAATAATGATTTTCTGATTCCATGTTGTCAAAATAAATGTGTAATTACAGTCTCTGATACGTCTCAATATTCACTGACTAAACTGCTCCAGTCAATGTGTTCAGTAATGTTAATAATGGATAGTCTGAACCATACCCGATTGTTCGGCAACAAACATCAGAGCAATTGTTACCGCCAGTCCCAGAATAACCGCCAGACTGATTTTAACAATACTGTACGGTCTTTCACCCTTGGTCTTGCCCGTACGGCCATTGATGACAAATCGATATGTTTTACCCCGATATCGATACGCAGCAGTCCACAACGGTAACAGAATATGCTTGAACGTAGTATGACGATGACTGGTCTGTAAACGCTGTATTTGCTGCTGGTCCCCACCAATCCGGTAACGAACATCCGCTCGAATGATACCATCCATAATGTGACGCGCAGTATCAAAGCCTTCATCCAGATCAACCTGATAAACTTCACTCTGAAAACCACTGAGATATTCTTCCTGATAAGGAATCAAATCGGCCAGCCCCCAGGGTCCCAGCCAGTCTGTCAGTTGCCTGGGCAGGGTTTTAGTGGCTCCAATCAGGACGTCGTCGAAGTGCCTGGTAGTGCGTCCGCTGACCGGTGTCCAGCGAATCTTGGGCACGGAAACATTACGCCTCACCCGACGACCATTTTCGACAACGACAACTGATTGACGAACATAATACACATCACCGCGTAATCCGGAAAAACTGGTTTCAGTATCGCTATCATAAGTCCAGTAGGGGATGTAAACACCGTTTAAGGCTGCATCGTCACGTGCAAACTGTTTTAATTCACCTGGCGCAAACCACAGACTGCCTAGCCATTGACGATATTGTTGGCGGGCCTGTTTAGCTGATACAGAAAAGGGTAACAATGCTTGGGGTAATAACGAACATAAATGCCCGGTACCCAGCACAACCGGTGTTCCACAATAAGAACAGGAATCTGCATGGACACCTGGTCCGAGTTTGAAAGTTGCTGCACAATGCGAACATTGAACGGTTTGCTCATCGTTGATAACCGGCCTGGTATTATCAAGCGCCAGTAACGCTGTATGCAAATCGTTTTCAACAATATTCTGTTCTGTACGAATAATCTCGTTTTCATGACCGCAATAATGGCATTGCAGGGAATCAGAACCAATCTTGAAAGTTAACAATGCACCGCATTGCTGACAGGGAAATCGTGTCGTAGTTACAGAATCAGCATCGGTCTCGGACAAATCCGGATTGATTTTATGGGTACCGGTGACTGAAAATAATTTGTTATCTTGAGTAGACATTTAGATCAATCAAGCAATTAACATTACGATTGCAATGCTCAACTGTGAGATAGTCAGGCTATCAACGTATTCAGGTTTCCAGGCTGATCTGGTCACTGGTAGAAGCAGATCATGTTTCAGCTGCCAACTGATTTTAATCGTCGGAAGGAATAGGTGGTGGTGTCAGTCTGTCAAACAAGTGATTGAGTGCCTGCTGGTCCGCCGCAGACTGCCACTCCTGCATACCGGACTGCCACACCAGCGTTTCAGCAGTAATCTGGCCGGATTGTATTTTAGCAGTCAATTCACTGATATTGTATGGCCCTTCAGGTTTGTTATTGACCGCAATATGAAAACCACTGGAATCCGGAATGGGAGGCGGCTTGACTTCGTTTGTTTGTGCTTGACCTGACTGTGGCTGTGAAATGGAGTCGCCAAGCTGTTTTCCCAGGGCGACACCGGCGCCAATCCCTATTCCGTCGTGAATACCGGATCCGTGAGCTGCGCCTTTTTCCAGAGCCTGGCCGGATTGATATTTGATATATTTATCCAGCCCGCCCACAATCCCGATACTGGTGCGTTTATCCAGTGCCTGTTCAACTTCAGTCGGCAATGAAATATTCTCGACCAGAATTTTGGTTAATTCCAGGCCATAGGTCTCAAATTCAGGCGCAATTTTTTCTGTAATAAAGCTGCTGAGCTGATCATAGTTGGCGGCCAAATCCAAAATCGGTATCCCGGCGCCACCAATGACTGATGCAAAGCGCGATACGATTAAATTTCGTAACTGGTTGCTGATTTCGTCAGTAGTGAAATTGGCATCGGTGCCGGTGATTTCGCGTATGAATGTACTGGGATCGGATATACGAACAGCATAGGTGCCAAATGCTCTCAAGCGCACCGCATCAAACTCTGGATCCCTCAACATGATAGGGTTTTTGGTACCCCATTTTAAATCCACAAAGCGCTTGGTGTTGCAGTAATACACCTCGGCTTTAAACGGACTTTTAAATCCGTGATCCCAATGCTGTAACTTGGTCAGAATGGGCAGGTTTTTGGTTTCCAGCTCATACAGCCCTGGGTCGATGACATCGGCGATTTCACCTTCGTTGACAAATACGGCAACCTGGGATTCACGCACCACAAGTTTTGCACCGTATTTGATTTCATTACCGTAACGTTCAAAACGGTATACCATCGTATCGGCAGTATCATCGGTCCATTCAATGACATCGACGAATTCACCAAACAACCAGTCCATTAAACCCATCCTCAAGCTCCCTGATTGTCAGAGTGGCCGGATGTTGATGCACCATTTGAGCTCGCTCGTGCTTTTGCAGTTGCCAATGTTGTGCGCAACTCGGACTCCATGGTCAGTAATTTGGTTTCTGCTTCCGATCTGCGCTGTTTACCCTGCTCTGTAATCTGCAAGGTTTCTTCAATCGTTGCAATCAGGGATCGATGTGCTTTTTCTATGGATTCAATATCAAACACACCTCTTTCAAGCTGCTGACGAATCTCGGCATTGGCTGTTTTCAGATTTGCAGCATTTTTTTCCAGTAACTCGTTAGTCAAATCGGATGCGGCTTTGACAGTTTCAGCAGCTTGCTGTGAACGATAAATCGTCACCGCCTGTGCTAATTGTTGTCGCCATAGCGGGACTGTATTGACCAGTGTGGAACTGATTTTATTCACCAGTCCCTTATCATTTTCCTGAACCATGCGAATACTTGGCAAACCTTGCATGGCAACTTGTCGGGTTAATTTAAGATCATGAACCCGGCGCTCGAGTTCATCACGCTGAACACGCTTGTCTCTGAGCTGTTGTGACACCAGAACATCATCGCTGTTCTTGGCTTCTGCTACCAGAGCCGGTAACTCCTGATTATCCAGGCGATTGATGCGCTCTTCCCCAGCGGCAATATATAAATCCAGTGAATGCAGATAGTCCAGACTGGTCTTGTAAAGTCTGTCCAATGATGTGATATCAATTAACAACTGGGTTTTGTGTTGTTCCATGTCATCGGTGATGCGGTCGATGTGCAGGCGAGATTCCTCATATTGATTGATAAACTGCACAATCGGTTTGGCTTTGCCAAACAGGCGCGCAAAAAATCCGGGCTTTTCCTTGAGTGTCGACAGATCGAACCCTTTTAACGCCGTAACCATATTGTTGAGCGCTAGCCCGGCTGCGCCGAGGTCTTTGTTACGCACCCCTTCCAGCATGTTATCTGACACCATAGTCAGTTGTTCCTGGGCTTTGCTGCCGAAAAACAGAATGGAATTGGTATCTGATAAATCCAGTTCATTAATCAATTCGTCAATTGATTTCTGATCGGTTTTGTCCGCTTGTTCATAGGATAGAATTTCACTGGGTTCAACCGGTAACAGTTCTGTTCCAGGCAGGATTGTTTCCTGAGCTGTGGCTGCCGGGGTTGTTGATTGTTGTTCTGACATCCTTCTTGCGCCTCCCTTTTTCTATGTCACGCCATTGTTAGCCTATGGCTATCTATGCCTTAGATCCTGTTCAGAATCTTCGTTGTTTTACAAAACACCTTCTTTTTTTAGTTGTAATTCCAAAACCTCGATCTGTACATCGAGTTCCATTGCATCATTTTCCAGTAATTTGGTCTGCTGCTCGGATACCACAGATTCGATAGTCGTCAACACATTGCTAAAGTTATCTTTGAGTTCCTGTTGTGGATTATCGTTGTGCAATGCTGCATAGCCTTTTGTAACCTTGCGCATCCCTTCCAGATAAACCGTTAGAAATTTACGTGCTCGACGAAGATCTCTGGGGTCGTCTTCAATGATATCGAGGATTTTTCGTGTATCATGAATAACAGTTTTGAGTCTGCGCTTTAGGCTGATATCCGTCATCTGTTTACGGGCCAGCTCAATGTCCTCAAGTTTTTGCTCCGCCTTGTCAATCGCTTCGATGACTTCTTCAGCAGTCACCCCGATTGCTGAAAAATCAGGCGAGGAACGCGTTTCATCGAGTCCGTAATACAGATAATAACCCAGCAGTGCAACCAGTCCGTATGCGAGACTGACAATCAAACCATTACGTGTACAGAACCACGCAATCAACGCTGTGGCAGTCGCCAGAATCATTCCTGATAATAAACGATAATGTAGCTTGCCCCGGCGTCTTTGCAATTTACGCATCCGCGATTCCTGGTCCAGCAATATCCCTTTTCTGGTCAAAACCGCTGCCAGAAATACCAGACCCAGGCCAATCAGACTCGCAGTCATCACGATCACTTTACCCTGTGCCAAAGCAATCATGGCTGCTGGTAACAGGGGAATCGGCATAAAAAACAGTAACAGTCCGCTAAGACGACTGCGTAATGGTGTATCGGGATTATAGCGTTTTACCACGTCATCACTCTCACAGGTAAATTCTACTAAAACAGTAACTCAACAAGCACTTGCAAACAGATCAAGCCGACTGTACCCAACAGTAATACAAATCCTATTATTTTTCTAAGTACCATAGTCAGTCACTGTTCCTGAGTTAATCTGCTTCAGATCGGCTCTATACACTGTCAAAACACGAATGTTATGGATTGACTTGACGATAATATGCATGTGGCCAGGCTGTACCGAAACTGCGGCTTGAATCTACAGAATTGCCATTTAATACTGAACGAGTAACCAGTGATAACCCTATTGCGGGTAGTCCTCGATAGGATCTGCCGGAAGCATTACCACCTGGGCCATTGCCGTCAGCTGGCGTCAGGTCAACGGTCATCCAGCCGCTGGGACTGCCAAACTGATTGCTTAATGTGTCTACATTCAATGCATTCTGTGCTGCCAGGACATTTTTGTTGTCAAATGTGATGACATTGGCATGATGGCATAAATCAGTTGATTGATTGACAGTCTTACCAACCCGGTCTGATACCGTCATGCCAACAGAATTACAATTTTGTGCAAACGGAGTAGTCAATGAGTACAGAAATTTGGTGGGAAAATTGACAACCCAGTCAGTCTCAGCTCCAAAATTAGGGTTGGAAGTCCAGTTATTGTGCACACTGGCAGTGCTAAGAGCTGCAGTGACTGCATCTGTTCCGGTTGACCAGCGGTCAATATATGTCTGCACTGGAGCTGTGGCACTGGTATCTGTCACAGCCGGATTATCAACCCGCAACAGAGATTCTCTGGGCATGGCATCTGCAAGGGTTGGTCTGTTTTCCGCCGCAGCAAATATCAAATCCCCTTTTGAAAC
>JAHZJL010000118.1 GCA_022600935.1 Gammaproteobacteria bacterium | reverse complement strand
GATTCGTTACCGCTTGTCATCGCCTCTCTATCCGCATGAAGGACCTTTTGTGCACCCGACCATAAAGTGATCTAAAAATTCAAAAAAGACCGAAAAACCGTGTCAAGCACTTTTTTAAATTATTTTCACTGAGTAGTTACAAAAAACGAATGTATTGAAATGTCATCATCAACCCGGTTGATAATTGTTGTGGTTAATGCTGATTATAGTGAATCAAGAGGTACCATTAACACTTCACAGCGTGCATGATTTTGCACGGAATGGGCAGTAGAACCGAGCAAGCGTGAAAAACCACGCCGACCATGCGTTCCCATGACAATTAGATCGCAATTGGTGGCCTCAGCGTAGGAGATAATACCCGATGCCGGACTACCGATACTGATTTCAGTATGCGCATGATCCGCTCCAGTTGTTTCAAGCAGTTTTTGCAGATTCTTTTTTGCCAGATTATGCGCTGACTCTGCCAGTGAGGCGGTAAGCTCAGGATCGTAAGAGCGTGTCAATGTATCGGCATCCAAAGGTTCCAGGTAGGCATAATAAAATTCAACATCATCGACAATTGTAAGAATAGTCAGTTGTGCCGAAAATTGCTCAGACAATTGAATCGCCCTGTAAGCCGCTTTTTCAGAATGTGGTGAAAAATCGACCGGAACCAGAATATTTTCATAGGCTGCAGGTGGACTGATGGCAACAGCCTCTGGTTGTTGTTTGTCTCGAAGCCAATCCCAGGCAGACTGTAAATCGTCCCTGGAAAAATATTGAATTTCGCCGCTTAAAAACGGCTTCGACATCAATACCATCCATTGATGCCAGGATCGCTCGCCGACCAGAGCAATCTTTTCAAAGTCGTGATTATGCTTGAAACTGAATTGAACATCGTCTTTGACAGCTGATAACTCCCAGCCTGAGAAGTTTTCCAGTTCGATTAGCAATGAGATCGTGCCAAATTGACTGATCAAGTCCTCAAGCTCTGGTAAAAAAGCCTGATAATCAGCATGTGTGAGTTTTCCTGTGGCACGCACAGCAAATATATTTCCTTCCTGAACCGGAATAAATGTCAACATGGTGATTCTCCTTTGGTTAACAATGAATGACCATTGTCATCGACGAAGGCCATTACAATTCATAAACAGCATGCATGTCGGGCATGATTACGTTACTGTTATCGAGCAACTGCGAGAATGCCTGCATGGATTTGATTTCCCCATGAACTAAAAATGTTTGCCGGTGTGAACCTATCGCGTGATACCAATCCAGCAGTTCGTTTTGACCGGCATGAGCGGAAAACCCTCCGATTGTGTAGATACTCGCTTTCACAGCATAGTCTTCCGAAAAGATACGTACTGTTTTGGCGCCATCGACAATTCTCCGTGCCAGGGTATTAGGTGCTGCATATCCGACAAACACGATACTGCATTCCGGTCTCCAGATATTGCGTTTCAGGTGGTGCCGAATGCGTCCTCCGGTACACATGCCGGAACCGGCCATGATAATCGCACCACCGGCAATATTATTGAGCGCCATGGATTCACTGGTTTCACGGATAAAATGCAGGCCAGGGAAATTGAAAGGATCGTTTTTACCCTGAAAAAAAGCTCTGGCTTCGTCGTCGTAACACTCCGGGTGGCGGTTAAATATCTCGGTTGCCGAGATAGCCATTGGAGAGTCCAGAAAAACCCGAGTTCCTGTTGGAAGTTGATCTTGCTGTTTGCCTTGTTTGAGGTAATACAGCAGTTCCTGGGCGCGCTCCAGGGCAAATGTGGGAATAATGACATTGCCGCCTTTTTTAAATGTATCGTGAATTGCATTGAATAATTCATTAATAGATGGCAACAACTCTTTATGCTGACGGTCACCGTATGTTGTTTCCATGACCACTACATCGGCTTGAGGTGGTTTTGCCGGGTCACAAATGATGGCGTGACCCTTACAGCCAAGATCGCCAGAAAACAACACCGAGAGTGTTTTACCGTGTTCTTCTAATTCCAGAAAAATACTGGCGGAGCCAAGTATGTGCCCGGCATCAATAAATGTTGCACGGATACCCTTGGCAATCTGGATTGATTGATGATACTGGCTTGTGCGCCCAAAGTAATCCAGTGTATGCAGTGCGTCTTGTGTATTGTACAGCGGCTCAATCAGATCGTCTGTATGGCCTGCTCGTAACAGTTTCCTGTTTTTCCACTGTGCTTCCTGCTCATTGAGTCCGGCTGAATCCAGCATGATAACCCTGGACAGTTCAAGTGTTGCTGAGGTGGTGATGATTTCACCTCGGAAACCCTGTTTGACCAACAGCGGCAATCGCCCACAATGATCAAGATGAGCATGGGTGAGCAGTACGAAATTAATTGTAGCGGGATCAAAACCGAACGAGGAGTGATTCTCTTCCTCAATTTCTCTGCCACCTTGAAACAGGCCGCAATCGATTAAAATCCTCTGGTCACCAACTTCGAGCAAATGACATGAGCCGGTCACCCCTTGAGCCGCGCCGTGAAAACTAAGCTTCATGTTTGTACTCCTTGTGTGAGTCGTTTTGAGTATTTAGACCTGTTCCAGAATCGTTGGTTACATCAGGTATGTACTAAATTGATGCACTCACTCAGGCTGTCGCCCAACACTGATGCCAACCTCAAAGCATTGGTTGAATGACTTATACTGTCGGTACTCCAGATCTGTTGAATACCAATGTTGTTTAAACGTTGTAAGGCATCGCCCACAAACAAGGCGTGAGTGATCATCACTGATACAGAGTTTGGATCATGTGCAAATAAAGATAAAGCCGTTTTTTCCAAGGTATGACCTGTGCTGATGACATCGTCAACCAGAATAATATCCCGCTTGCTAAAATCTATGGATGGCAATTGTATGTCAACATCGCAATCGCCATGTCGGACTTTTCTGGCGACACAAAACTCAACAGTTTGTGATGGCATTGCAGAAGCAATTGCTTGCACCCATTGCAGAGACTCACTGTCCGGCCCGATCAATAACGGGTTTTTAAAACGAAATTGCAGAAAGTCGGCAATGGGTTGAGTTGCGGAAACATTCAAAGCGGTTTTTGCAGGGATGGCTTCTGGCAAGGTCTTGACACGATGCAGGTGTGCATCAACCGTAATAACAGTATGAAAATGCTCGGCAAGCAAGCCGCCAATTACTTGCTGGCTAATCACTTCACCAGGGTGGAATGCAGTATCCTGTCGCATATAACACAGATAAGGTGCGATCAAAGTTAATTGTTTGACACTTTGCGCGTTTAGACTTCGGGCAGACATCAAAACTTCCAGCAGTTTTTGGTTGGCATTGTCCAGGCTGCGCATCAAAATGACATGTTCAGGCAACGTAACCGGAAGGGTTAATTGACTTTCCCGGTCAGGAAAATGATGCAGTTTGATGACTGCATAAGGAATTTCGCAATATTCAGATAAATGCTGCGCCTGATGCAATGAATCCGGGTAGCACAGTATCAATGAGTGTGTAGTCGTCATCACTATTCACCGAGCTGATAAGCATTATTGAGCTGGCTGGCCTGAATCGCGAAGTTGAAATCAGCGCCAAACTCGGCATGGATGGTATAAAGCGGCTCATCCTTCTCGACATAATCTCCTGTTTTTTTATGGCAATCGATCCCGGCTTGCTTGTCCATTGGCGCACCTGCAAGATGCGCGATTTGAGCCAGTTGCAAATTATCAATAGCCTGAATTGTGCCATTGCGGGAGGCAACAACTGTATGCTTGAGTTTTCCCGGTTTATAGTTGACAGGCTGAGCGCCTTGACGCGAGATAATGGATTGCATTTTATGCAATGCTCTGCCGGAGTCCAGAATATCGCGAGCCATATGATATCCCTGGCCACCTCGAACATCTGGGTCAAATTCAAGAATTCTTCCTGCAAGCTGTAAGGATTTTTCACGCAAATCCAAAGCTGCAAGCGGATGATTTTCCAGAACACGCATTACATCACGGGCTTCCAGAACCGGTCCGATTCCCTGACCGACAGGCTGCCTGCCATCTGTGATCAGGACTTCCAGTGTCAGACCCATGCGGTCTCCAACATATTCAAACAGTTTACGCAGTTGCATGGCATCACGATGAGAATGAATTTTCGCAGTTGGTCCAACCGGGATATCGATGAGTTAATGAGTTGATCCTGCGGCAACTTTCTTGGATAAAATTGACGCCACCATTTGCCCTGGAGAATCCATCGACAAGGGACGTTCCACGGCAATCAGAATATCATCGACAGGTGCCAGTTTTGCTGTACCACCCCAGGCCAGAAACGCGCGTTCCTGAGCGACGAGTTGGTGCAGTGTTTCAGGCGCTAAATCAACCCTGGCAAGAACCTCCATAGTGTCAGCTGTTCCAGCTGGAGAAGTGATGGCACAACTCGATGTTTTTGGCATTAACATCCCGTGTTCTGCAACAATGGGGACAATCAGCATCGTGGTTCGATTTCCCGGAATAACTCCAATACAATGTTTGTCGACAACTAATTGCTCATCCCACTCTAATTGCTCTCCAGTATTCAACATGGCCTTGGTTAAAAACAGAACTTCCTCACGATCCATTCCGCTTTCCGCGCATCCCACTAAATACGCGGCAATTTCTATTTTTGAATAACGGTTGCTGACGATATCCTCATTAATTGCCAGGTAGTCTTCAAACAGCAAACGCTCTCCACTGATTTTACGGCGCATGGCTTTGATTGAGTGAGGCACACTGGCATGGGCAATATTTACCGGACTCCCTTCCGGCGTAGCAAATTGGCAGAACACCTGCTCACTTAAACCTAACTCTTCCGGCCCGGTAATTGCCGCATCATCGACAATATTTAAAACTGTAATCACTGATCGGCCACCATCTGCACTACTGATTTTGACTTTGTTCAACGCTTGAAAACCCTCACTTCGATAGATTTCGCAATCCCGATGCAAATAAGCCACATTTTCCTTATAGGTATCAATGGCAACACTGCGTAACGTGAGTGTTTTTGGCTTGTTATTGACCATGATCATTGTGGGTTCCGATCAATGTTTTAATTAACTCAGGTGGTAAGAGGTGTCTCATTTTTTTAAACTGAGACGACCTGCATAGCTTATTCAACCATGATTTGCATCAATGCTGAATGTGAATTATCAATGCAGGTTAGCTTTGTTTAAGTTATGTTAGAGTTTTGAAATTGTATGCAGTCTTTATTCAACCATAAATCAACATATAAACGCAGAATACAGGATAAACGCTGAGTTTTAGAAGCTGTCTGGTAAACCAATGTCCAAGCGAAACGTTCTTGAATCCAGGGGATTGTTTTCATGATTCGAGGTGAAGAGTTGTGCTATTTAACGAGAAGCCGCGGATATCTTTTTAACCAGACAGCTTCTTAATATCTGTTTCACGATAAATCGGGAGTTAAGTCAGTGTGTATTATTTCAAGTGACAAGAGAAGGAGAAAGCCATGAGAAATCCAGTGATCAGTGGAATTCAAAATTTTGGACGCTATAACCTGATAGTCGGAATCATATTGTTTTTACTTGGCAGTCTCGGAATTGCCTTACCGGTTGTGATGTCCTTAACTGCATCCATATTTGTTGGGTGGTTAATGTTGTTTGCTGGCCTGTTCTGGTTGTATTACACATACAAATTCAGTCAAAAACATTTTCTTGACTGGATCAAACCTGTTTTGTTAATTCTCATCAGCGCTTTGATATTGTTTGACCCACTATCGGGAATCGTCGCTCTGGCGCTATTACTGGCTGTCTATCTGATTGTTGATGCGTTCAGCAGTGTTTACATGGCCTATACCATGCATCCTGATTATGGATGGGGATGGATGACAGTAAACGGAATTGTGACGCTACTCCTGGCGGTGTTGTTATTAATGGGATGGCCAAAATCCACACCTGTCATCTTTGGTATTTTTATCGGATTCAGTCTGATTTTCGATGGCTGGGTTTTGATTATGATCTGGTTGCGAACCAGAAATCTGGTTGATTAACTTGATGCCGGGTTGATGACTGAAAGTCGTTAGAATGAGAGTGTTTGTACTGAGTCGAGGAACTGATTCTGTTTCGTGTTTTAAATTGTGATAGCTGGTCACTGACTGTTGTCTTCATGTCTTTACTTATTCTAGTCATTATTGTGGCCAGTGTCTCTTCTATTAGCAAATTCAAGGATCCGACGTCGCTGGATGTCAGCTTGAATCCAATGAATTGCCATCAGGACAGGGTTGCATCACATTGAAAGTGTTCGACTCTATCGTAAGCGATCATTGTGATGAGTCGTTTTACTCAATATGGGAACAGCAGCCGCTATCCTGGAGAGGTTGAGTACTGCTTGGTTAGCGCGCACCTAACCAGTCTTTTTGCAGTAAAAAACCTGTCAGGCTTTTTTTGGCTTTATTTTAAAGCGAGATGAATTACGAATAACATTACCTCACTTTTCCAAACCCACCACCTCCAGGTGTTTGAACAACAATCACATCACCTGATTTCAATTGCGCTATGCCATTGGATGGTAACTGTTGTATCTTTCCATCTTTAGATTCTATCCACGCCTTGCCGGGTTGAGCATCTGAGCCGCCATTCAAGCCAAAAGGTGGAATGCGATGATGATTGGCAAGCAGAGCAACTGTCATTGGTTCCAAAAAACGCATACGACGTGTCACACCATCCCCCCCTTGCCACTGCCCCTGCCCTCTTGAGTGTTGCCTTATCGCAAATGATTCCAGAATTACAGGGAATCGCCATTCCAGCACTTCAGGATCAGTCAGACGACTGTTGGTCATGTGAGTATGCACAGCAGATGCGCCATTAAATCCGTTCCCTGCTCCAGCGCCACCACAGATGGTTTCATAATATTGATAATCCTGATTACCGAAAGTCAGGTTGTTCATGGTGCCTTGTGCAGAGGCCATAATACCCAGTGCGCCATACAATGTATCGACGATACATTGACTGACTTCCACATTGCCGGCAACAACGGCAGCTGGATAGTCGGGATTCAGCATCGAGCCATCAGGTATAATCAATTTGAGTGGCCTTGCGCAGCCTTCATTTAATGGAATTGGCGCTTTGACCAGAGTTCGGAAGACATACAGCACAGCAGCACGTGTGATTGCAGCCGGGGCATTGAAATTATCAGGTTGCTGGTTGCTGGTGCCGCTGAAATCAATGACTGCTTGCGTGTTGTTGCGATTGATACGAATAGTTACCTGGATGACTGACCCATTATCCAGTTCTGTATGAAACGAGCCATTCTGCAATACGCCGATCACATCACGGACTTGTGCTTCTGCGTTATCCAGCACAAACCGGCAATATGACTGTACGACTTCCAGCCCATAGTACTGAATGCTGCGCCGCAATTCACGTAACCCGGTTTCATTGGCTGCCAGTTGTGCCTTGAAATCTGCGATATTCTGATCGGGATTACGAACAGGGTATGGTGTTGACAATAAGCAATCCAGTAAAGACTGCTCCTGAAACTCGCCTTCACTGAGCAATTTGAACTGATCGATCAAAACGCCTTCTTGATTGATATGGCGACTATGGGGAGGCATAGACCCAGGCGTGATACCACCGATATCGGCATGGTGTGCACGACTTGCCAGATAAAACAAAACGCTTTTCTCTTTATCGTCGAATAAAGGCGTGACGACTGTCATATCCGGCAGATGTGTACCGCCATTGTAGGGATTATTGAGTAAATAAGCATCACCTGGCTGCATGGCTTCCTGCCAAAATGAAACCACACTGCGTACCGCATCAGACATGGAGCCCAGGTGCACAGGAACATGCGGAGCATTGGCAATGAGGTTACCGTGTTCATCGAACAAAGCACAGGAAAAATCAAGTCGCTCCTTGATATTTGCTGAATACGCAGTATTTTGTAATGTTGCACCCATTTGCTCAGCGATGGACATAAACAGGTTATTGAAGATTTCAAGCATGACCGGGTCAGCGCGTTGAACTGCATGAGTCATTGCGTTGTGTTGTTCTGTGTAACGTTCAAGCACCAGGTGTTTTTTTGAATTGAGATTAGCCTGCCAACCCGGATCGATCACAATTGTCGAAATGGTTTCCCGAATAATGGCCGGTCCGCTTATCACATGCCCAGGCAAGCACTGTTGTCGATCAAACACTGGAACTGAGCATAGTTGTCCATTGAAATAAACCGAAACCGTTTCAAGCAATGGTGGTTGTCCGGAAGCGATTAAATCGTCTGCTGACTGCTCCAGAAAATTGTCGGATTCGACACATTTCACCTCAACTGAAACAGCCTCGACCAGAATAGATTTCTCAGGAGAGACAAACCCGAATTGCTGCTGATGGATACACTCAAACTGAGCCTGCATGGTTTTGTGATCGGAAAATTCGACCTGCAACGCTGTATCTGTTCCCGCGTAACGCAAGTGAACCTGTCGTATTGCATTCAATTGGTACTCTTTATCCTGAGCCAATATCTCGGCGCTGGCTTCCTGGTGCAGTTGATCCAGTATTTCAGACAACCCTGTCGTCGTGATGTCATTCAACAGACGTTCTACTGCCTGCTCACAGAGCGCAGTCTGTTGAGCCAACCCCATGCCGTACGCGGATAACACGCCAGCCATCGGATGCAGGAGAATCTTGCGCATTTGCAATGCATCGGCAACCAGGCACGCATGTTGAGCTGCTGCACCACCAAAACAGTTCAACACATACTCTGTCACATCATAACCACGCTGAACCGAGATGTGTTTGATGGCATTCGCCATATTATCCACCGCGACACGTAAAAAACCTTCCGCAACGCTATAAGCAGTGCATACCTGACCAGTTTTCTGTGAAATCTGCTGCGCCAGCTCGGTAAATTGACGTTGAACAGTCACTGTATCCAGTGGCAAATCACCATGTTCCCCAAAAACCTGTGGAAAGTAATCGGGCTGAATTTTACCCAGCATAACGTTGCAATCTGTCACGGTGAGTGGTCCCTCTCGCCGATAACATGCAGGCCCAGGCAAAGCACCTGCCGATTCCGGCCCGACCTGATAGCGTCCACCGGAGAATTTGATGATAGATCCTCCACCGGCAGCCACTGTATGAATACGCAACATTGGCACCCGCATACGAACACCGGCCACCTGTGTTTCGTAACTGCGTTCGAGTTGGCCGTTGTAATGACAAACATCAGTTGAGGTACCGCCCATATCAAAACCGATCAGTTTGTCAAATCCGGCAAACTCTCCGGTCCTTGCACATGCAATCACACCACCAGCCGGACCGGACAGAATGGCATCCTTACCGGCAAACCCTTGAGCCGCCGTCAAACCTCCATCGGACTTCATGAATTGCAAGGTATCAATACACAGCGCATTATTCAATGAATTGACATAACGATGAAGAACAGGCGTCAGGTAAGCATCAACCACTGTGGTGTCGCCACGCGACACGAATCGCATCAGCGAACTGACCTGGTGTGACGCACTGATCTGCTGAAACCCAATCTCTGTTGCCAGTTCAATCAATTGTTGTTCATGCTGCGGATACCGATAAGCGTGCATCAAAACAATCGCACAGCTGCGAAACCCTTGGTCATAAGCGTGTTGTAAAACAGTTCTCGATTGCTCAATCTGCAGCTGAGATACAATCGTTCCGTGCGCGTTGATGCGCTCTTCAACCTCAATAACTGTTTCATACAACGGCTCGGGAAGCTTGATCTCCAGGGCAAAAATGTCAGTGCGCGACTGATAACCAATGCGCAAAGCATCTGCAAAACCTTTTGTCACAACCAACACAGTCGGCTCACCGTTACGTTCCAGCAAGGCGTTTGTGGCAACTGTCGTACCCATTTTGACTGCATGAATCAACTCAGCAGGAATAACCTGCTCCGGGTACAGATTGAGCATGTCCCGAATACCTTGAACGGCTGCATCGTCATAGTGTTCAGGGTTTTCAGACAGTAATTTGTGAGTCAATAAAACGCCATCTGACCGTCTGGCGACGATATCGGTGAATGTTCCGCCCCGGTCAATCCAGAATTGCCATTGTTGTGCTTGATATTGATTATCTATTTGCATCAGATCTAGAGAGTTTCCATCAATGAATTCATGGTTTTTAACAAGACCAATATTACAGTAACAATTTCATCGTAACACTTGTAATAAATTGATTAGTTTGCAACATATCAAGGAAACTTCTGTTCGTGGCAGATCGCAGCTAAACCCTGGTTCGCGTTACAATCAATACTAAAAGTCTTCGGCTTTAATTGACTGGTTCTATTCGATGGGATGTTTTAGTGAATTTTATTTACCTTACCAAAATCAAAACGGCGAGAGTGTCAGTTCACATGATCAAGCGGTTGCTATTTTAGAAGAGGCAAAGAAGTGGATTGCCAAAGGGTACAGCGGTGTCGCAATTACCTACTCAGCAAATTATGCTCAAACCACAGCAATTCACAGGACTTACACGTCTGGTCAATGGTATACACAGACTTCTGGAGCCAATCAGGCGGAGGTGATGCGTGAAATGGAACTCTTGTTAGGAAACGCGTATTCCACTTTGCAACACCAGGCACACATTGCTCCAATCACGACCATGACATACAGCGATTATGGTGGGAAATCACATAAAAATGTGGTGGAATATGATCTAAATCATATCAAGTCATTGCTGGAAAACGGGTGGGTTGTTCTGGGCTGGCAAAACCAGCATACTCGTCCTGACTACGCTGTCGGTGGGGGTATAGCAACACTACCTGCAGACATTAACAGCTTGATTCAAACAACACTGGCTCAATACGCTAAGGATTTTCTTCCTCATTCAGAGTAAACATGAGACAGATGTTATGCTTATTTTGAACCAGTTTCTGTATTGAATTCTGATTCTGGCTCAACCCTGGCTGAAGAACTCTGTTGTTCGGCCAGCTTTATCGCTTCCTGTTTCTGCCTGGGACTGATTGTTGTTTCCAGTCTATTGAGCGCCTTCCCGGCTTTGGCATACCCTTGTAAATCAGCCAGGTAATACCATTTGTAGGCCTGTATAATATCCGGCGCCATTCCAATTCCTTTTTCATTCATACGCGCCAGGTTGTATTGCCCACGAGCAAAACCCTGTGTTGCAGACTTCTCGAACCACTGTGCTGCAATGTTCAAATCCTGCTCGGTTCCGATCCCCCGATAATATGCCACCGCAAGACTGAATTGTGCTTCCGGATGGCCTTGCAGAGCCGCTTCATTAAACCAGTACAACGCAGCAGCATGATCCTGCTTGATCCCCATGCCACCAGCATACAAAAAACCCAGAACCTTTTGCGCATTGGCATGACCTTGTTCAGCAGCTGATTGATACCATTTGGCTGCTTCGGAGAAATCTCTTGAAACGCAGATACCATATTCATAGTGGTAACCGAGTGCATTTTGTGAATCGGCATCACCTTGCTCTGCAGCCGGTTGCAACATTGAAAACTTTTCCTGATTACAATCCTGATCTTTGCCACAGGCAGACAGCAAGACGATCAAAAAAAATACAACTATTTGATAAATATAGTTATTTCTCGTTTTAACAAAAGAATTCATAAAGAATTAAGCACCAGAAAATATAGTTAGTCAGACCCAACTAACAATAACAGAAATCAAAACACATTAACAAAGATTCCACATCAGCAGGATTTGTAATGATCATATTAATGCTCTTTTTTCAATACGCAGAAATCTCGTAGAAATTTGAAATCCTTGATCGCCTGCCCCTCGTTTATACAAAAAAAAAGGCCTGGCAATAAGATTGCCAGGCCCAATATTTCAGCAACTGGGTTTGATGATTGTGGAATCATGAAACCCGAAATGAAATACCGTTTTAGAATGTGACTATCAAGTCAGCTGCAACAGTAACCTGGTCGTCGCTGGATGACCCATCAAACGGGTCGCCTTGCCCATCAAACCAGTCATAACGTACTTCCGGTCTGATTTTCAGCCAGCCTGTGATTGCATAGTTGAAACCGCCTGTTACACCAAAGAAGTTTCCTGCATCACCAGTTACCCGTGCGCCGTCATCATCACGAAACCATTCGCCACGTACCCCAGCAGACAGTTGATCGGTAATATCATAAGTCAGATAGGAATTGATACCATACCATTCAACTGTACCGGCACTGCCTGTCAACTCTTCGTTGGCATGATCATGTTGAATCAGCAAATGTAAGCTGTCGGTAAAATCATGCGAAGCGACTACACTGTAAATCCAGCGATTGTTGTCATCATTACCATTGGAATCACCAGTCGGACCAACTGATGTTGTGACTGTGAGTCCACTTGTATCATTTGACCAGCTCAAACCACCCAGAAAATTCCATACATCAAGGTCTTGACTGAAATTATCCCAGCCCAATACGCCACCAGCCATTAATGTCAGGTTATCGTTAATTGGTGTAGTCAACAAGAAACCATTGTGTTCGAATGGTTCGCCATATTGCATGGTATAGGCATGTGAGTAGAAGAAGTTATCCGGAGAAGTCACCACTTCATTACCGATAATGGTATAGAAATGACCGATTTTCGCTGTCACACCATTCAAAACAGGTGCGTAGACTTCAGCATAAATCTGCGGGAATGAAATGCGGTAGAATCTTGAGAAGCTATCATCCAAAATATCATCATCAAGATCGGAATTCAGGGTAAACCGGCCATCCGTACCGAACAGGAAGTCCACTCGCCCACCGATATCCCAGGAATTTCCGCCAGCATTGACTGCACGTTCGAAGTACAGATAAAACTGGTTTAACTGGAATTCAAGGTGACGATCATTAAATGTAACCGGGGTATTGTTGTTGTCACGCGGTGTTTCAAAATTGTAAGTCGCACCCATATCGATCCAGCCACCAACTGACAAACCCAGATCCTGCATAAATTGCGCGTTATTGATTGACTCGGTAAACAACGTGGTTCGCTCGGCTGAGAACAAACTGTGTGAATCCGCATTGGCCACCTGGCCTCCAAATAGTGTCGCAATCGATAATCCGATTGCACAAATGGTTTTTGTTTTCTTCATAAAGCCCCCTTTAGAGTAAAAAATAATTAAGTCTTTAAAAACTGCTGATTACGCCGAGCGTTGTTGTACTTTAGCGACATACAATCGGGAAAATATCCCAAACTGAATCAAAACAACGGTCTCAATTTTCAAAGACGGAAAGTTAGCAGATAAATTTAGCTAACATCCGATCAATGATTAATCTAACAACATCATTTAAAAATTGAAGATATCCATGCTTCAGTCCTCAACTCCTGCCAGTCTTGAATTTAATTTTTATTGTGATTAGTGCTCACTGTTATCAAAGAGCGTCTTATCAGAATTCAACACCTTGCTGTGCTTTAATGCCATTCTTATAAGCATGTTTGATCATTTTCATCTCAGTTACTGTATCTGCAACATCAATCAGTTCAGGGGCTGCATCTCGTCCGGTAATGACAAGATGTAACCACTTAGGTTTACTGTGTTTAACAAAGTCAGCAACTTCAACTGCGTCAATCCAGCCATAACTGATGCAGTAATTCAGTTCGTCCAGCAACACCAGATCATAGGCTTGCGACAGAATTTTCTGCTTGCTGAACTGCCAGATCGAACGGCTTGTCGCGATGTCCTGCTCCGGGTTTTTCGTGTCCCAGGTAAACCCATCTCCTAAAGTATGCCATTCGATATTGTCGAATCGGCTGGCAGCCTGTTGTTCTCCTGTTTTCCAAACACCTTTGATAAACTGGATGACGCAAACCCGCATTCCCCAGCCAGCGGTCCGAAACACGACACCAAAAGCACTGGATGACTTCCCTTTTCCATCCCCTGTGTGTACCAGAGTGACCCCTTCCCTGCGTTCTCTTGATTTCATAATGACTGGAGAAACCGAGTTAAATCAGCTCTTTCTGATAAATCTAATGTTTAGTTTTTAAAACAATTACTTATAATTAGTATTTAAAGTTAATTATAAATTAAATATACTACAATTTTGAAATTTGTAAAGACTGATTTCTGAAACT
>JAHZJL010000117.1 GCA_022600935.1 Gammaproteobacteria bacterium | reverse complement strand
TGTAATGCCCAGTATTTTTCTTTCTGGCAATTAACAATTTTAATATCACGGTCACGATAAATCTGCGTACAATCCAGTCCCTGTTCCTTTACCAATGCACAAGCCTGCTCTGCGTGATTCAGTATGGTTTCTGCATCCTGACATTGGTATTTGGTCGACGCAATTCCAAAACTGGCTTTAATATCGAAGCGCTTTTTACCCCAGCTATACCAGTCTTTTTCAAGCATTTCACGTAAACTCTGGGCAAAACGTCTGGCTTGCTGTTCGTCGCATCCTTTCAACAAGACCGCGAATTTATCTTCACTGACCCTGGCAAGCGTATCACCTTCTTGCATAGATACCGAAAGCCGACGAGAGACCTGACACAATAGCTTGTCTGCAGCAGTATGTCCGTAGATATCGTTGATAATTTTAAAATGATCAAGATTCATAAGTATCACTGTATGACCTTTCGGGTGGTGATTCACGGTTCCCAATGACGTCTGAAGACGATAACAAAATTCATCGCGGTCAGGGATTGCGGTCAATGCATCATAAGTCCCCGGTTCTTTGTGTTTCTTCGATAACCCAGGATTCTCGGTCACATCAATGAGTATTCCTTCAACAGATGCCAGCTTGCCACTTGCGTTGAATCGTGCGCGACCACGTTCGACGATACAGCGCTGTTTGCCTTCACCATTGATAATTGAATACTCTACCTCAAAACATGTCTTGCTACGGGCGCTTTCAATCAACTCTTGATCGCTGATATTACGAGCGTTAACATTGATCAATTCAAACAAATGCGACATTCGTTGACCGAGCAGTAATTCCGGTTTGTATAGAAACAAACTCTGTGCATTGTTACTAATGTCAGTGAGCATCCAGCAACCATGGTGTCGTTCAGCATGATAACGAACACCTGGTAACATGGACAAAGTGGTGGAATGACACTGACTATGATAGGCAATTTCCTGTTTTGCTTTTGACAGTGATTGAATCATTTGATTTTTCGCGCGTCGAAGATACTCTGGCATTGCATTGTATTTCAGGGTGATTCGAATCGTGTCAAGCAGCCTGTCGAAAATACGATTACTGAGCACTGCCAGATAGAGGGCAAAACAAATGATTAAGGACGCCAGTGCAGGGTTTGGTTGCTCTGAGTGGAGTGTATAACCCAACGCCGTAGGAAATGATACCGCCAGTAAATGAAAACGATTCAAATTAGGAATAGCGCATAGCATCAGTACGCCCGAGGCCATTGCTCCAGCAAGAACCAGTAAACATATAAAGCAAGTCGTTGCATCTGAAATCGCAGTCATGGCGAACCCGACCAGCCCCCAGACACCACCGGAAACAACAGTCATCCACAACAAAATTGTTAATACCCAATGCCGGGGAAGATTGGCATGACGCAAACGTTCCGCCAATCCAATACCAGCAAGAGAAGTGAGTAATAACAAAATCAAAGCGATCTGGAGTAATGGATAATCAATATTTTGAAATGTCAGTAAAGCCATCAATCCGCTGACAATTAAAACCGTAATAGCACAAACAGGCACCGTTCTCTCACAAAAAATACGGTCACATTCGATACTGAGTGCTTGTTTCATCAGGTCGTTGTCGTGACAGGCACGCGGGACGACTAAACGAGGGATAGTCCATGTTGTATTTTCCGATGCATACATGACAAACTCCTGATCAATGAATTGTGACAGTTCAATAATAGGACGGCACCTTCATACAGTCATTCGGGAATTCCCTGAATGTGTCAGGGAATTTTCCTGAATCCAATCCACAACGATTGGTTTAGCAGGAATAATATCCAGATCAAGAACATGTCTTCACAACTGTCGTCGGATTTGTCACAAATCCTGAGTCTTTGTGCAAGCTTTCGATCAATGGATAACAAGTAACAGTGAGCGGAATGCCAGCATACTGGAGAATGTGAGCATTTTGAGTCCAGTTTTAACGCAGACATGCGTCTTTCAGCGAGTGCTTGAACAGGGTCAGTATATCTGGAGGATTATCACTACGATGGTGATTGTTTAACATTGAGCATACACCACGATACACATTGCATGTATCACAATGCATGTTCTGGAAAGTGGAGATCAATGATGATCAGCTCTGTTGAACACAAGCCAACGATGAATTCAATTTATTGTTCTTGTCTGTTAAATTCAAATATCTTAACGGTATTCCCAGTCTGTGTATCTTTAATCAAGCACACAATCGGTAAGCAGCCGATTAATTTCCGTTGACAGTTCTCCAAGGTCAACAGGTTTGTTTAAATATCTGCGGATACCGAAATCCACAATTTCAGCTTGATTAATCTGATCAGCATACCCGCTGCATAAGATAATTGGAACATCAGGATTCAGAGCCAGAATTTCACGTGATAATTTTACTCCGGTCAAATTTGGCATGGTCTGATCGGTTACCACCAAATCGAAGGCTTGTGTATCATTCTGAAATGCTTTTAAAGCGGTTTCACTATCAGTAAAACAAGACACTTCATAACCGAAATCACTCAAAAACTCTTTTAAAAAACGTCCAATGGCTTCTTCATCGTCAACAATCATGATATGAGCCTTCTGAGCAATGAACGGGATGACTGGTTTTTGTTTCTGCTCAACCCTGGCATTTGAAGCTGATTGTTTTTTGAGTTCCATGAAGAAAATCTGGAATACACTTCCTTCTCCCGGTACAGAATCAAGGCAAATATGAGCTTTGGACTCGTGCACCAAGCCATCAACGACAGCTAAACCGATACCAGTACCTTGACCAGTTTCCTTTGTGGTAAAAAAAGGATCGAAAATAATTTCAATCTGTTCCTTGGGAATACCACAACCATTGTCGCGAACGATTAATTCCAGACACTCACCTTCCAGTGTACTTCGGCAGGTGTCGCAAACCTGTGGCTCTATCCGCCGGGTGCTTAATTCAATATTGATTTCACCTTCACCTTCCATTGCATCGCGGGCGTTGATACAGAGGTTCATGATGACTTGTTGAATATGTATCGGATCAACATAGACAGAAATCAACTCAACTCCGGGTTCATACTCAGTAGTTAATGCAATCGAAGCGGGTAGCGCAGGCCTTAGCAAACGAATAGATTCGTTAATAATATTCGTCACTTGTGTTAATTCTGGATTGCGTTTTGTAGGATACGTAAAAACAGCCAGCTTTGAAATCAAGTCTTTGGCGCGTTCACCAGCGGTTTCAATCTCGTTTAAATATTGGGGTAAATTTACATGCGTAGAATTGTTTAACTGACGTTTGGCTAAGCTTGTATAACCAATGATTGAACCCAGAATATTATTGAAATCATGCGCGATACCGCTGGTTAGCTGACCAATGGTTTCATTCTTTTGTGCTTGTCGCAACTGGGCTTCAAGTTGCTGGCGTTCTT
>JAHZJL010000116.1 GCA_022600935.1 Gammaproteobacteria bacterium | reverse complement strand
GGGGCAGGCGGCAGTGGTTATTAATAAGACTCGACCATGATATTTATGTATCAAGCCGGGTACCGTGATGGCCTCAAGATCTCCAACCGGATTTGAAATAAACCCGGGAGCTGGTAATTGTTCTTTTATTGATGGCATAACCTGCAATAACAGTGGGTCGTTTGGATTACCTTTCTGGATACGTTCTGCATAGTTGGTCGTGACTAAAAAACTGAAATCCTCTGTTGTTTTAACGAATCCGGAATGCTGATAAAAATTGTTGCTATTAAGATTCAAGTAGTTTAACAATTGCTCAGGGCAAGTGAATGCTGATGCTAATTCCTGTTGCCAGATTGAAGGCATGGTCGAGGCAGATATTGTTGGATTTTGGGGCAAGCTATTGACCTGAATGGTGATGGTGATACAGTATCTGGCTTAGACGCTGTCTGATTAAAGAATGTCCGCTGCAAAGCCCTTGAAATCGTTGTGTTTTCCCGCTGCTTCTTGATAAAGAATGTAGTTATTCGTCTCAAAGCATCAAAAAAATCCTATTGATTCAAGAATTTTTCGCTTGGATATTTTTGCCCAGACAGTTTGTTAATTTCTTGAAACGATTCAATCTATTAAGATTTTGCCCGGTTTAGCATTTTTGTCGTGCACAATGTCGGTTCGACAATGTTTTTCCAGGAAAGTCGAAGATACACTTCCTTTAACTAACGAGAGTAAACATGGCAACGTATAGTACCAATGAATTCAAAGGCGGACTGAAAATAATGCTGGATAATGACCCCTATAATATCATCGAGAATGAATTTGTTAAGCCCGGAAAAGGACAGGCATTTAATCGGGTCAAGGTTCGCAACCTGAAAAATGGTCGTGTTATTGAGCGTACTTTCAAATCTGGAGAAACAGTTGAAGGTGCTGATGTCATGGAAACCGAAATGCAATATTTGTACAGTGATGGCGGTACCTTTACATTTATGCATCCTGAATCATTTGAGCAATATGTTGCGGATGCTGCTGCTCTGGATAGCGCCGCAAAATGGTTAAAAGAGCAGGATTTGTGTGTTATCACCCTTTGGAATGATGTACCACTATCCGTTGCGCCACCTAATTTTGTCGAGCTTAAAATTGTTGAGACCGACCCGGGCTTGCGTGGTGATACATCTGGAGGCGGCGGGAAACCAGCAACACTGGAAACCGGCGCAGTTGTGCGAGTACCCTTGTTTGTTCAGGAAGGTGAAGTTATTAAAGTCGATACGCGAACAGAAGAATACGTGTCGCGTGTCAAGAGCTGATACAAAAAGAGACTGGCAGCCATCCTGTTCTCTCCAGGTCCTGCAAGCCAGAGCGACAATGTTGTCAACAGTCAGGGAGTTTTTCTCGCAAAGGAATGTGCTTGAGGTAGAAACACCGACGCTATACCCATCCGCCAATCCTGAGCCAATGATTGAAGGTTTTCAATTACCAAACCTCAATGCTGATCGGGTTGGGCTACATTTACAAACATCACCTGAGTTTGCCATGAAGCGCTTGTTGGCCGCAGGCAGTGGCGCGATCTTTCAGATCTGTCGGGCTTACCGAAAAAATGAATCAGGTCGTCATCACAATCCGGAATTTACAATTCTGGAATGGTATCGTCCAGGCTTCAGCTTGAGAGAGCTGATGAGCGAAGTCGAAGCATTATTGCTGCGGGTTTTACCGGAGTGGTCTATACAACACAATACAGTTTTTCTTAGCTACCAGACAGTTTTTCAAGAAACTACCGGATTAAATCCACTAACAGCGACGATTCAGGATTTTATCTCAGTAGCTATCAAGTTTGGGTGCTCTGAGGCAGAAGAGATCTGTGCCGACAATCGCTCTGCATGGCTGGATTTCCTGTTTTCCCATGTGGTTCAATCACGGTTACCTAAACAGTGTATTGTGTTTGTGTACAATTATCCGGCTTGTCAGGCTGCGCTCGCCAGACTCCATCCTCAACACCCAGAGGTTGCTGAACGTGTGGAGGTGTTTATCGATGGTGTTGAGTTGGGTAATGGGTTTCAGGAGCTGACAGATGCTGTGCAGCAAAGGCAACGTTTCATTCAGCAACAAGCAGAGAGAAAACAGCATGGCATGGTTGTGCCTGAACTTGATGAATTTTTTTTAAATGCATTAGAGTCGGGAATACCTGAGTGTGCAGGCATAGCAATTGGACTGGATCGGTTATTGATGAAGATCTGCAATATCAATAAAATCCAGCATGTGTTGACTTTTTCGTTGTGATAAGAACCAGTCTATCCAGAGTATCGGCTGTTTAGATTCGAGCCAATTATTCCTGATCAGACGTTGTTGCCTGTTTGTTTGGATTACGATTTCTATCAATAAAAAATATAACAACGATTATCAGCACCGCAGTAACATAGAGAATCCACATGGAGTTTTCAATATAAGCCATCACTACCGCAGCGAGTCCCAGGTAATTTCCGATCAAGCCAAAGCGCCAACCGATTCGTATGCCGTCAAGATAGGTTGCCAGAGACAAAACCAATAAAAACACCAGGGCTGCGCTATCGTGGCTCAGAGTATTGGCATGCACAAGCAGGAGAACACCAAACAAGGCTAAAATCGCGCCAAACCAATGCAAAGATTGTTCAATAAGAATTTCCTTAACATCCAGTGCCTTCAGTTTTGATTGGGCCAAACTGATGATTATTCCCGAGATTGCAAAAACAAAAATCATCACCATCCAGTACAGGTACCCATCAATATCGGCTGTCGCAATATCACTGATATAAATGCCAAGCATGGTGAACACAATCAGCACAAACAAAATAAAGTCTTCAAGCAGGTGATGACGACCTTTTTTGACAGGTAATTTGACGGATTGGTTGGATTCTTGACTACTCATAAGCAAACTCACTAGGATCAAATCAAAACTTATTTATAAACATTACCCATAAAGTGTTGTAGCGGCTCAGTATTGATCGATTGACTCGATTATTGTGTTACGAAGGCTACATAAACTGAAGTCTTGATATTCTTTCTGCAGCTATCATTATTATGGGGCTTTGTTCTTGAACAAAGCTTAAATACCCAGTGTAAGGATACTGATTTTCTGTATACAGTATTAACTGGATAGTTTCAGAGTAACGATTCGGGATAAGAGTTGCAATAGCTAATCGCTGTTTCTTGTGAATAAAAGCGATAGACAGTGGTTTTTGTTGATCTGCATGCGTCCCCAAGGGGACTCGAACCCCTGTTATCGGCGTGAGAGGCCGACGTCCTGGACCAACTAGACGATGGGGACGTAACACTGTCTATTATGAAAGAGATGGTCTGTATTAGCAAACTTAAGCGTAACTATTCAGGGTAT
>JAHZJL010000115.1 GCA_022600935.1 Gammaproteobacteria bacterium | reverse complement strand
CTCACCAAGAAAACAATGTGCAAGGTGGAAACACGGCTTGAACGAAATCCGGATTTGCCCAAGTGGGATATTATGATTCGACCCGCTCAGTTGGTATAAGCATATCTGGAAATCGCCTAAAGTTAACAATTATGCTGCCCTGTATTGTTCAGTGTCTCTTTCTGTGTCTGGTTTTTCCGGGTTGAGATAAACGACAGAGGCCTGTTCCCTGTTACGTATGTTGCCACTCCAGCGATCAGGTTTTTTGGACTGTGCATTCAAATAGACCTGCTTACGCTCAGTCAGTCTGGCCGCGTCTTCCCCTCTGTGACGCTGTTCTGGCGTGACAACGTTGATCGCGCTATGCAAGTGCGCATGATTGTACCAAACCACAAACCTTGAACCCAGCCCCGTGCTGCTGGTAGCATGTTAAACGGTTGTTCAGGTGTTGGTTTGCATTTAAAGCTGGCCCGGAATTACCGAATCAGTAAGGTTCTACGACAGAGGATTTGCACCTCAATTGTTAACCCTCATGCTGGGCGTACACGATCGCATCACTTGGCTGCAAAAAACCGCCAATTTTTACGGTCAAGTGATGCAGGTGTTATAAGTAAAACCAAATAAATCTCGACAAGCACCAATAATGTCTGTATGGTTATTCCCAGCTAGAAAAAGTATATAATTTACATCCTCCATTTCGTTGTTTTATTCATATTTCTCCGTTCTGCAGTTTTTAAATTCAATTCTACATTTTTTAAGCAATTCAGGCCTATTGAAGGCACTTTTTTATATAAATTTCAGGATATTAATATGTCTAATACAACTACAGGAACTGTAAAGTGGTTCAACGAATCTAAAGGTTTTGGTTTTATTGAGCAGGAATCTGGGCCAGATGTATTTGCTCACTTCAGCTCAATTGTCAGTGAAGGCTTTAAAACATTAACGGAAGGCCAGCAAGTACAATTTGTTGTTACTAGTGGTCAAAAAGGTCCGCAAGCCGAGAATATTGTAGCTATTTAAAAAATAGTTTACTTTATTTAAAGGGCAAGTCTTTCGGGGCTTGCCCTTTTTTTTACCCTACGAAAAAAACAAAAGATAAAAAAGCGAAAAAAAGAGCGGTGTTTACCGCGCATGGCAAGTAGGTTGGATCGGTTGAAAGCCGTGTGTCAGCATTTTGGGTTACGTTGGTCACCTGGGGTTGTGGGGGGAGTCGGGTTTTGTTTCAGTAACATTTGCATTAAAACTATTATCAAAGCGATATTTTGACGATAAACTTTAAAAACTGTTTGAGTTGGCAGTATGTGAGCTTAACCAGAGTTCGAGCATCATCAGTACCCAGAGTAATTCGCCGTAGTATTTGGCATGGGTTTGTTCATGCATATTGAGGGCCTGGTCGAGGAATTGTTTGCTGATAATATCCCGTTTTTTCAAGTCACTGACACTGTCGTGGATCAGTTCTCTGAGTCCGTTATGAGTGGTTGCCCAGATTCCAAACGGTAAACCGAATCCGTGTTTGGATTTGTTGAGTATGGCGTCTGGAAGAAATCCTTGCATGGATTGTTTATAAAAATACCGTAAACGCAGTTTATTCAGTTTCCAGCTGCTCGGTATCTGGCAGGAAAAATCAATCAGTCGCTCATCCAGCATCGGGTATTCAACATCAATACCAGCATAGTTGCATGCATGTGTGACTTTACGCAAATCATTCCAGCCCAAAGTGATGAGCCAGTCCAGGTAGAGCATTTTATTCAATGCAGATGCTGATTGCGGTTTGTGAAACCAGTCATTCTGTAGTTGATTGGGGTAATCACTGTCGACTCGTGAATAAAAGTCGCGGGTAAAGATTTCCTGAGGGTCGTGACGATATAGATAGTTATATGTTTGTAAACGGCCAGGCAACGGTACAGATGCTTGTTCGATATAGCTTTGTAATTTTCTAAGCGGCAACACTTTTTGTGTTAATGACTCATGACTGACTGAGTGTTGTAGCATTTTGCGCGCAAAACCTGGTAAATGGTGATAAATTTCAAACACTTGTTGTTTTGCATAACGCTCGTTGCCAGCAAATAATTCATCGCCTCCGTCTCCCGCCAGTAACAGTTTTTCACCATTTTCTTTGGCAAACTTTGCACAATAGTAGGTTGGTATTACCGAGGAATTTCCGAAAGGTTCGTCGTAACATGCTGCTATACGTGGAACTGCATCAAGGATATCTTCCGGCGTCAAATAATAGACCTTGCTGTTGGTGCCGAAATGTTTGGAGGCAATTTTTGCATATTCAACTTCATCGAAGCCTTCGGCATCAAAGCCAATTGTGTAACTGGATAATGTAGATGGTGACGCTTGCGCCATCATGCCTGTCACTGTCGAGCTGTCCAGTCCTCCGCTTAAAAAACTGCCAACATTGGGAGTCCCGGCATTGGTCAAACGATCAGAGACAATTTCACCTAACAGGGATTTGAGTTCGCCACCCATGCTTTCCCTGGAGAGTGCGGTTTTTTCAGTGAATTCGGGCACCCAGTATTGCCTGATATCCAGTTTGCCATTTTGAACATGAAGATAATGAGCCGGAGGCAGTTTAGAGATTGAGTCGTATATACTATTTGGACCGGGGATCATGTGGAAATAAAGATAATCGTACACAGATTGTGCCGAGAGTTGTTGTGGTACACCTGGAAAGCTAAGAACAGGGTTAATTGAATCTGCAACCAGAATACAATTGGATGGTGTTGTTGTGTAATAGAGGTTATGAATCCCGACTCGATCTGTGCTGACAAACAGTTCTGCAGTTTCGAGATTGGCAATGACCAGACTGCATGGGCCGATAACATGGTTTAATAATTCAGTACCATAACGGCGCCAGGCTTCGATTAATGCAGTTTCATGACCAGCTTCCTTGCTCAGGCGTTGCAGTTCTGAATCATGCCATTGACATTGTCCGTTAACGGAAGCTAGCAGGTTGTCTTTAGACAATGGTGCATGTTTGCCATTGTAGATGCCAATTTTGCTGTTTTGTTTCAGGTGTTCAGAGCGTTTGATTTCAAGAGAAGAATAAAAGGATTTGAGATCAGCTTCAGATAGTGGCGATTGAGCCGCCCAGCTGGAAAATTGGGGCATAGATAGAATGTCCTTGTTAAAGGTAATCAGATTGAAACGAAACGGTTTGAAATAAAGTCGGCTTTAAAACGATAATGAGAGATGACAGTTATGCTAATTTTAGCAGAATACATCAAGTCGGCTGATTCTTTATGAGTGTAATTTTTTGAACCCGTTGTGAATAATTCGAATCAAACTCCAATGTTGGCAGTGACAATTACACAACCAGGTGGTCCCGATGTATTGGTTGCCTCTGAGTATTCAAAACCTGTGTGCAAAAAGGGACAGGTCTTGATTGAGATCGAAGCTGCTGGACTAAACAGACCTGACTTAATGCAGCGGAAAGGGTTGTATCCACCTCCTCCTGGTGCTTCCGAAATTCCAGGCCTGGAAGTTTCCGGTACAGTGATTGACAGTCATGACAGTGTCCAGACTCCGGCCATTGGAGATAAAGTCTGTGCGTTGGTAACCGGAGGTGGGTATGCTCAATATTGTTGTGCAGATGCCGTGTTATGTCTGCCTGTTCCGGAAGGACTGAGCATGACTGAAGCGGCGGGATTGCCAGAAGTGTTGTTCACGGTATGGAGTAATCTGGTTGATCAGGGGCAGTTGGTTCCAGGAGACAGTTGTCTGATTCATGGTGGCAGTGGAGGTATCGGCAGCATGGCGATTCAACTGGCAAAAAACCTGGGCGCTACGGTGTTTACAACGGCTGGAAGTGATGAAAAGTGCCAGTTTTGTCTGGAGTTGGGGGCTGATTTTGTGATTAATTATCAAACTGAAGATTTTGTCGATGTGATTGTGCAGGCAACATCTGATCAGGCCCAAACCGGAGTCAATTTGATACTCGATAATGTTGGTGGGGATTATTTGCAGCGTAACCTGAAATGCCTTGCCAGAAATGGCCGGCTATTGCAGATTGCCATGCAGAATGGACCAAAAACATCTATTAATCTGCTTCCGGTTCTGCTCAATGCACTGACTATTAAAGGCTCGGTATTGCGCCCTAAATCAGTCGATGATAAGTACTGTATCGCAAAAAATCTGTTGAAACATGTCTGGCCGCTGCTTGAGCAGGGTAAAATAAAGGTGTTTATCGACAGGACATTTCCTCTCGCTGATGCTGGCAAAGCGCATCGGTATATGGAGCAGGGCAGGCATCAGGGAAAAATCATCCTTAAAACTGATAAAGCCTTGAATCACGACTAAACTTAACCAGGAGTACCCAAACGTTGTCACTAAAAATCGGTGTGGTCATGGACCCATTGTCGGGAATCAATCCTAAAAAGGATACGACACTGACAATGCTGTTACAAGCACGCCAGCGCCAATGGGATGTGCATGTCATGGAAATGAGTGATTTGTATATTCTTGATGGTGTTGCAGGCGCTCGCAGCCGCACAGTGGATGTGTTTGACGATGCGCAACACTGGTTCGAGCATTTAGGTGAGCATGAGATTCTGCTGCACGAGCTTGACGTGATCCTGATGCGCAAGGACCCGCCATTCAACCTGGAATATGTGTATGCGTCGCATATTCTGGAGTTGGCTGAAATGGCCGGTACCCTGGTGTTAAATAAACCGCAATCGTTGCGAGATGTCAATGAAAAGCTGTGGACGGCATGGTTTACTGATTGTGCGCCGCCGACTCTGGTTAGCCGTGATCAAGCGCGATTTCGGCAGTTTCTGGATCAATACCGGAAAATTGTCCTTAAACCACTGGATGGCATGGGTGGTGCGTCGATATTTGTTGTCCAACAAGGAGATCCGAATGTCTCTGTCATACTGGAATTAATGACAGATCACGGAACTCGCTCAATTATGGCCCAGCAATTTTTGCCGGAAATCAGCGCAGGTGACAAGCGCATTTTGATGATTGATGGCAAGCCGGTACCTTATGCTTTGGCCAGAATACCGGCACATGGTGAAAGCCGGGGCAATCTTGCTGCAGGCGGAACGGCCAAAGGAGTGCCCCTAAGCGAACGTGATGTGTGGATTACTCAACAAGTCGCGCCGTTATTGAAACAGAAAAAATTACTCTTTGTGGGTCTTGATGTGATTGGAGATTATCTGACCGAAATTAATGTCACCAGCCCGACTTGTGCGCGTGAACTGGATGCCATGTATGGGTTGAATATCGCTGGCGACTTTCTTGATTGTATTGAAAACTACCTGGGTAACGAGGAAAAACAATGAATGCTGCAGATTTAATCCGACGAGAGAAATTACCGTCGGCAGAGCGTTTTTATTTTGCATTGGGCATAGCAATTTTACTGCATGCCATTGTGCTGTTTGTCTGGAAAATTGAATTACCCAAAGCGCCGTTAAAACGTTCTCTCGAAGTGACGCTGGTGATCCCCACAGAAAACACCAGCAAACCGGATAAAGCCGATGTTTTGGCTCAGCAGAATCAGACAGCCGCTGGATTGCAGGGAACCTCTGAATCACCCAGAGCCGCTGAATTAGCTGAAACTGACATCAAGCCGGTCAAAGTCGATGTCAAACAAGCTGAGCAGGAAAACCTGAGCAAACAAAAAAAGCCGGAAACACAGGAAATTTCCTTAAAAACTGAATCAATCAATAAAACACAGTCTAAACAACAAGAGGAAACAACCAACACCAGGAAAAAATTAACCCCTGAAATGCTGGCGCAGCAGATATCGGCCGTGAGTACTGAATTAACTGACTTAATGAATCGTAATATATCGACCAAACGAGTTGCCTATGTAAATACCATCAATGCACATAAATATCAGGCCGCAGCATATGAAAAAACCTGGCAGGACAAGGTTCAGCGTATCGGTAACATGAATTATCCCGAGGCTGCTCAAAATGGACGATTGAATGGCAACCTGGAATTGAGTGTAGGAATCAATCATGACGGATCTTTATATCGGGTTGATGTTTTGCGATCATCAGGACACAAGGAACTTGACGACGCTGCGATCAATATTGTGAAACTGGCCGCGCCATTTGCCAGATTACCTAATGGCGTGCGGGAAGAAGTCGATATCCTGTTTATTAAACGGCGTTGGGTTTTTTCAGAAAACAGATTGTCGTCTGGAGGAAATTAATTGAGGATCAGCTTGATTAGTGGGTTGAATTACGATTAAATTTCAAGGTATCGATACGAAAATATCCATATTTTAAAGATTAATTCTTAAGGATTCTGCTCAAATGTTATGCTCGTTGACTGTATCTTCAACAGTAACGAGATGGAGATGGAATGGATACTGAAAATAAAAGTGAAGAATTTGCCGAAAAACCACTGTATCTGACAAATCAGTTTTTAATTGCAATGCCGAGTCTAAATGATTCCTCGTTTTCCGGTAGCGTCACCTACTTGTGCCAGCATTCTGAGGAAGGCGCATTTGGTGTGGTTATCAATCGACACAGCAGCATAACTGTCGGTGAAGTGATGAATCAGATGAATATTGACAATGTCAGTGATAATGTCAAGAGTCTTCCTGTGTTCGATGGCGGTCCGGTTGAGCCTGAACGTGGGTTTATTCTGCATCCACCATCCGGAAAATGGGATTCCACACTGTATATGACTGACAGTATGGCGTTGACAACATCCAGAGATATCCTTGAAGCGATTGCCAAAGATGAAGGGCCCAGTGAATTTCTGATTGCTCTGGGTTATGCCGGTTGGGGCGCCCAGCAACTTGAACAGGAAATTATCAACAATGCCTGGTTAAATGTAAGTGCTGATTCAAGTATTATCTTCGATACACCTGTCGAGCAACGCAGTAAAGCAGCAGCGGCAATCCTTGGTGTCAATATTGATGTGCTATCGTCCCAGGTTGGTCATGCCTGATCGTATCATGGCGAATCTGACTGCCAGTTCTGTTCTGTAAACACCAGATTACCATGACAAAGATGTCGTATCAGTCTGCAGCGCAGACCGAGACTTTTCTTGCTTTCGATTTTGGGCTTAAAAAAATCGGGATTGCTGTGGGTGACAGTGAATGCCGAATTGCCAACGCCTTGACACGTATTGCTTCAGTTCCCAAACAGACTCGCTGGACAGCAATTCAAAATTTGATTACAGAATGGCAACCGACTTTGCTTGTGGTCGGGATTTCCCGCAATATTGATGGTAGCGACCATGAATTGACTCATGCGATCCGGCGTTTTTCCAGACAACTGGAAGGGCGCTTCGGGTTACCGGTAAACCTGGTCGATGAAACATTGAGCAGCAGAGGGGCCTGGGAATTGATCAGTGGCAACCCTCACGTTTCACACCAAAAAGCATTGAATAAACAAGACCAGGTGGCCGCTCAATTGATCCTGCAAACCTGGTTTGATCAGATATCCACGGAGAAACGCTGATGAGACCGTATCCTTGTGATATCGATGAACATATCAGGCAACTGACTACACTGCTTAAACAGTCAATTGAGGACGGTACACTGAGCAATCCACTGATGATTGGTATTCATTCCGGTGGTGCCTGGATTGCTGAAATACTGCATCAAAATCTTGGTTTGACAGAACCGCTTGGGGTGCTGGATATTTCATTTTACCGGGATGACTTTTCTCAGGTCGGTCTGCATCCTCAGGTCAAACGCAGTGAATTAGCATTCGATGTTGATGACAGAAACATTATCCTGGTTGATGATGTGTTATATACCGGCCGCACAATCAGGGCCGCTCTTAATGAAATATTTGATTATGGCAGACCAGCGCAGGTCAATCTGGTTACTTTGCTGACTCGAAATGGCCGCCAGCTTCCTATTCAACCGGATTTTAACGGGTTTTCTCTTGACCTTGCCGGTGATGAACGCATCAAGCTGGTCGGGCCTGAGCCACTTCGACTCGTTATCGAAAATGTGTCCAGCTGAACCAGTATATTGGTCTTGTTATGCTCCCCACATTGATGTGATTATTAAGAGCATGTTCAAGATTTTGATGAATGGATGGAGTGCAAGGCAACAGTGGGCGAAAAAGCGCAGCATACTGGAGTCTGTGAGCATTTTGAGTCCACAGTTAACGCCGCAAAATGGCATTCAGTGAGATCTTGAACAGGTTCTTAGTGATATTTAGACCAGAGTCATGGATGCCGAAGCAAAGCAACAACTCATCGAACAGTTTAGAGAATTACTGGATTCTCCTGGATTCAATGCCAGCCATGCGCTGAAACAAGACCAGCGCGATGTTGATCTGTTTGATGTGTTCAGCGAGTTAATCGCAATTAAAACCGAACTGCGTATTCAGGGACGACAATTCAAATCTGCGCTTGATCAACTGTCTGACGCACATACTTCAAACCGGGAATTACTGGATGATAATCAGCAACTGTTACTGAAATCCCAGCATCACCAGCAACTGCAGGTTATCGAGGATTTACTTGAAATTCGTGACCGGATTGCCAACGCAGTGGTTATGTCCGGACATTATCAACCCAGAACATTTGCGTTAATCGCTCGTCATCAGGAACGCAAACTGATTAAATCTTTGCATGACGGGCAACAACTAACCCTGGAACGGCTCGATCAGTTACTGAGCTCGTTACAGGTCAAACCGATTCAAACTCTCGGAAAACCGTTTAATCCTGACACAATGTGCGCAATCGAAGTGAGTCATGATGACGCGTTTGACAATCATGTCGTCAGTCGGCAGATCAGTGCAGGATATTGTTGGCAAGACCGGGTTATCCGTGCAGCGCAAGTTATCGTAAACAGGTTATAAGCTCTATGTCTGACATTATCCTGGGGATTGACCTCGGAACGACTAATTCGGAAGTGGCTGTCATCATTAATGGCAAACCTGTTGTCATGACAGACAGTGACAATCGCAAGCTGTTGCCCTCGTTTGTCGGTCTGAGCCAGAATGGTGAATTGTTAATCGGCGAAGCGGCACGTAATCAATATCACTTGTTTCCTGAGCAGACGATCAAATCCATCAAGCGCAAGATGGGTAGTTCAGAGACTGTGACTCTGGGTAAAGAACACTATACACCCCAGGAAATATCGGCCATGTTGTTGCGTCAGTTAAAACGCAATGCGGAGCAGTTTCTCGGAGAATCTGTTTCTCAAGCCGTTATCACTGTCCCCGCATATTTCAATGACGCGCAGCGCCAGGCTACCCGCGAAGCCGGGCAGATTGCAGGACTGGAGGTCGTGCGTTTGCTCAACGAACCCACTGCGGCGGCATTGTCATATGATGTGCATTTTGAGGGTCAAAAAACAGCGCTGGTTTGTGACCTGGGCGGGGGTACACTTGATATCTCCATTGTCAGAATCGAAAATGGCGTTGTCGAAGTGCTGGCCAGTCAAGGGTTAACGTCATTGGGTGGTGATGATTTCGATCAGGTGATCATTAATCTGATTGTGCAACACATTGCACACTATTCCAACCGGACTGTTGATCAGCTTGAGAGCGATGGACAACTTACGGCCAGGCTCTGGCGCTCGGCGGTGCAGGCTAAACTGGCATTGTCGAACCAGCCATTTGTGAAGATTAATGAAGAGTTCTTATTCAGTGAACATGGTATACCGTTTAATTTATCCATGGAATTATCGCGTGACCACTATGAGCAGGCCATCATGCCACTGGTTATGGATATTCTGGACACTGCGCAACAGGTATTAAGCAGTGCTGATATGAACATCTCTGACCTCGATGAGATTCTTCTGGCTGGAGGTGCAACCCGAACCCCGCTGGTTAAACAATTGCTTGCCGCAGAAACCGGAATAGAACCAACCGATGGCTTGCATCCAGATTTATGCGTGGTCACTGGCGCAGCCATGCAGGCGGGAATGCTGGCAGGGCAGACTGTTGATTCTGTGCTTGTCGATATTACACCATACAGTTTCGGTACCCGCATCATTGGCGAGCTGAATGGCATGCCGTATCCGGCTTTGTTTTTTCCGGTCATCAAGCGTAACACGCCAATACCTGTCACGTGCAGCGAGCTGTTTTACACAGCACAGGACAAGCAAACTTATATTGATTTGAAAATTTACCAGGGTGAAGATGACAACGCATTGAACAACACACTGATTGGTGAATTCAGGGTAGAAGGTCTGCGCAAAGTGCGCTACAAAAATCCGGTTATTGTCGAATTTTCACTGGATGCCAATGGCTTGTTGACTGTCAAAGCGACCGAAAAAGAAACCGGTTTGAACAAACAGATTACGATTCAGAACGCTTGCCCACGAATGCAGGATGAATTGATTGAACAGGCCAGAGACAAGCTGGATCAATTGACCGGAACCGAGTCTGAAACAGGCGAAATAGAACCTGCTATATCACCAGCATTTACTAAGCGGGTTGAATCTGCGCGGCAGCAGGCAACTGAAGCTGATATTCGGTTAATCGATGAGTTAATGGATGCACTTCTTTCAGCACACACTGATCACAATACTGAATCGCTGATGCGCACTCAGAAAAAGCTGGAAGAGATTTTATATTACCTTGAAAGTTGAGATGCAATGTCCGGCCTGTAACGCCAGTCTGCAATCCACAGCAATCTGCCCGCGATGTCAGGCAGATCTCTCGGTATTGTTGCGAATTCACAAGCAGTCAAGAATAAAACTGGCTGAAGCGATTCTGAGCTGGGTGGACAATCAGCACCAGCAAAGTCAGGTTCATATCATATCAGCCAATAGCTTGCACCAGGACCAACTCAGCCAACACGTTCAAAGTCTGATTCACAGCCAGACTAGTAAAGCTCCAACCATGGGATTGTCGATTCCATCAAAACGGCAACTGTTTCAACACATGTTACAAGTTTCCAGAACTGTTATAAAAAGAGTTTTTGATGACACGCCAGCGCTTGTGGCATCCGTATGCCGGTTTTTGCAACAATCAACAAAACGTCTGAAGTCATCCAAAAGATACTAGTCCCTTGCATAGACTTGCTAAAATTGAAGACCTGGTTTTTTAACCAGGCAGATCTATCAAAATGTCATTGTCATTGCTCAAAGTCTATCAATCTGCTCAATTGCAGAAATTGATGATGGCGTTTGAGATTCTGCTATGGCATTGACAATTCTCCGTAAAGACACACTGAATCAAGGATTATCCATGACATTATCAAAATCCGGACTGGAGGCGATTATTCGTGAAGCCGGAGAGCTGGCGCTGAGCCAGTTTAATAATTTATCATCACTGCAAGTCAGTAAAAAACGCCCACGCGATTTTGTGACTGAGACTGATATTGCTGTTGAAGCCCTGCTCAAGCAGCGACTCACTGAACATCATCCAGATTATGGTTTCTGGGGTGAAGAAAGCGGTCAAACTGAAAACCAGCATGAACGCTGGATTGTAGACCCGATTGACGGCACCCATTCATTTGCACGAGGTCAGTATTTCTGGGCTATCAGTGTCGCGCTGGAAATCGACAAGAATATTGAGTTTGGTGCAGTGTATGCGCCAGCACTGGATGATTATTATTGTGCAGTCAAAGACAAGGGCGCCTGGAAAAACGGTAAGCAGATCACGGTGTCATCTGAGTCGAGTCTTGCTGATTCAATGATATCAACCGGGTTTGCCTGCCTCAGGGATTATCTGGAAAATAACAATCTGGAACGCTTTGCACGAATTGCTCAACTCACCACAGGACAGCGCCGTTTTGGTTCCGCAGCCATGGATTTGTGCACTGTCGCCGATGGACAGGTGGATGCATTCTGGGAACAGGAATTAAATTTGTATGATGTTGCAGCGGGAGCCTTGATCGCCCGGGAAGCCGGTGCTTCGGTGACTGATTTTCAGGGAAATGATGGCATATTTCCCAAACAGATTCTGGTGACCAACGGTAAAATTCTAAACCAGCTACTGCCACTCATGTAAGCAGGTTTTTATGCAGAGTTAATGTATTCACAAATAGAGATTCATTAATGACAAGCTCAATTTATGCACTCGATTTCGACGGTGTTATTTGCGATAGCGCTGTTGAAACCGGAATCACTGGTTGGAAAGCTGCTGCCACGCTGTGGCCCGATTTCAAAGACCCGATGCCTGATAAGGCAATTCTGGATGCATTCCGAAAAGTCCGCCCTGTACTGGAAACCGGGTATGAGGCGATTCTGATTATGCGTTTGCTCAAGGATGGGGAAGTAGCAGAATCCCTGGTTGCCGATTATTCAAACCGGATTGCTTCATTGATACATCAGCAGGATCTGGATATTAATGAGTTGAAACAACGACTTGGAGCAACCCGAGATACCTGGATTGCTAGTGATCTGGAATCCTGGATAGCCAGAAATCCATTATTTCCGGGAATCATCGAGCAACTGATAACGCTCAACAAACAAGCCATCTGGTACATCATTACCACCAAACAGGAGCGCTTTGTGAAGCAGATACTTGAAGCAAACGGAATCAGCTTGCCTGATGATAGACTGTATGGGTTGGATCGCCAGATGAATAAATCTTCAGTCTTGAAACTATTGCTTCGCTCACACCCTGATCAAACCATTCATTTTGTCGAAGACCGTTTACCGACATTGGCGGCAATCTCGAAAGAAAACGAATTGTCTGCTATTAAGTTGTATCTGGCTGACTGGGGGTATAACACTGAACAGGACAGGCAATCAATCATTGGCGCTAGTATCCGTTTAGTCAGTAAACTACCTGTTTCTGATGGTAGTGAATAGCAGACACGTTTACCCAGAAAACGCTTTTACTCTCAGAAACAAAATGTAGACTTGCCTGAGTCAGATAACTCTAAATTCAGCGCATACTACTGTCAAATGTGATGATTTAATCAGGTTTGTGTCAATGAATATGAGATATCGATATCTAAAATGGTAATCATTCCTTGTTGTGCCGGTTAATATGTATAGATTAATAATTATTAATATAATGTCAGGCAGGAGTTAAAAACTATACAGTTTTTACTGTGATTGGTTATAAATCCATTGTTGCGTCAGTCTGTTTTACATTAGTTTTGTTGTTATGTTGCAATTTGCCTTTTACCTGGCTCTGCAGATTCAATTTTTGATATTCTTTGTTGATCTTTCATGAACGTATTCTATGCTTAGCAGCATAGGTGGTGGGCAATTCCGCAGCCAGAGATGTGCGTACGAATTTGGCTGATACATGCAACAATGGTGCTCTGTGGATATGCTCATAGATTTCGGGATGGTCTCTTGGCTGTTATTCATTGATCATGTTTCTGGGTGTCCTGTCATGCACTTTATAATAATTTAAATAATAATAAATTAAAAATCCGCTAGTCAATCAATCAACAACTACATTATTCTTCAATGCAATCATTATTAGATATTATTAAATATAATCCGGTTCAGCCTGGATTTGGTACGAGTGGGGTGCGTGCCCTGGTAGAGGATTTGACCGATCTGGAAATGTTTTGCCTGGTCAAGGGGACTATTCTCTATTTTCAAAGTCATCACTTGTTGTTTTCAAAATACGACAACGACCAGACATTGAAAATCCCGGTCGCATGTGATTTAAGACCGTCTTCTCCTCGTTTAACCCAGGCCTGTATCTGTGCTGTTCATGCGTGTGGGTTTGAAGCTCAGTTTGTGGGTCAGGTTCCGACACCTGCTTTGACCAGTTATGCTCTGGAAAAAGGGGTTGCCAGTTTTATGATAACGGGGAGCCATATCCCGCTGGATCGAAATGGTATTAAAGCCAATCGTTGTGATGGAGAAGTCATGAAGTCGGATGAAGCTGGAATTACGGCTTCAGTGAACGAGGTGCGCGATACTGTCTTACAAGGTGCAGCTCAAGACTCTTTGTTTAATCAGTTTGGTATGTTTAAACCTGAACATCGTACTGATTTGCCCAAGGTTTCAGAAGCAGCTGCCAGGCATTACATTAATCGCTATCAGACTGTATTCCCGGATGGTTCGCTATCGGGATTAAGAATCGTGTTTTTTGAGTACAGTGCAGTAGGTCGTGATTTACTGCCGGCTATCTTGAGAATGGCTGGAGCGGAAGTTATTTGCATGGCGCGCAGCGATGAGTTTTTCCCTATCGATACCGAAGCCATTTCTGATCAGCATCTACTTGAGCTTGGGGAGTTGGTCAAGCAGGCGCAATCAGAGCATGGGCGAATCGATGCGTTGGTTTCAACAGATGGCGATAGTGACAGACCATTGGTTCTGGCAGTGAATGAGTCTGATGTAAACGGAGTATTACAGTTCATACCGGGTGATAAGCTGGGACTGCTGACGGCTGATTATCTGGGGGTTGATTCTGTCTCAGTGCCGGTCAGCTCCAATCCGCTCATCATGGACTATTTCAGTCGACAAAATATTCCGGTTCAGTTAACTCGAATCGGGTCTCCATATGTTATCGAATCCATGCTGTCAGCTAAACGATATGACTTAAAACAGCGCATCGTTGCCTGGGAAGCGAATGGCGGCTTCCTGATGGGATCTGATTTCAGGATAAATGAACAGAAACTCACAGCTTTGCCAACCCGCGATGCGATTCTGCCAATCCTGTCAGTTTTGAGTTTAGTTGCTCAGTCAGGCCGCACTTTGACGGAGATAGTTAATGATCTGCCACCTCGCTATGGAAAAGCAGGTTTGATCGATGAATTTCCTAAATCCTCAAGTTTAAAACTCCTGCAGAAGTTAACCCCTGAGTTTGATCATTCAGTGATTGATATCCGCTTTGATTCCACCACTATTGTATTTATCGATCGGGATCAGCAAATTATTGGTCAATGTTCCAGAGTCAGTGAGCGTGCAGCGGATTTGCTTGCGATTAAAGCCATGCTTGAATCATTTTTTTCACAAGAACTGAGATTTGCTCAAGTGACACAAATCAATTATCTGGATGGAGTCCGTTGTTACTTCAATAATGGTGAGATTGTCCATATCCGTCCTTCTGGAAACGCTCCGCAGTTAAGACTCTATGCGTATGCGGATACTCAACAGCGCGCTGACGAAATTGTCAGTCTTGGGATTGCTGAGCCGGATGGATTGCTGAAGCAACTGGCGTCCAGTCGTTAATTGACGGATTGTTTTGTGTGAGTCGGTTTAGGTTTTGTTTGATGGGATTGAATGTACTCCATAGGAATTTTTTATGAAAACAGCAAGTAAAAAACAGTAACTCTGCATTTGACTGGCAAATTCTGATATAATCAGCAGGTTTTTGTTAATAGATATCAAGTTTGGTTCATTTAACCCTAAAGCATTGATTAATGTCTGAATTTGCAAAAGAAATCACACCGTTAGGCCTCGAAGACGAGATGCAGCAATCGTATCTCGCCTATGCCATGAGCGTTATTATCGGCCGTGCATTACCGGATGTCAGAGACGGACTCAAACCTGTGCATCGGCGTGTTCTGTATGCGATGCATGAGCTCGGTAATGACTGGAACAAACCGTATCTGAAATCAGCCCGTATTGTCGGTGATGTCATCGGTAAATATCATCCTCACGGTGATAGCGCTGTCTATGATGCACTGGTTCGAATGGCACAGCCATTCTCGATGCGTTACATGCTGATTGACGGTCAGGGCAATTTTGGCTCTATCGATGGTGACCCGCCAGCGGCCATGCGTTATACCGAAGTCCGAATGGCGCGGATTTCACATGAATTATTGGCCGATCTGGACAAGGATACGGTTGATTTTATTCCCAATTATGACGAACGTGAACTGGAACCATCCGTTCTGCCGTCAAAAGTTCCCAACCTTCTGATTAATGGCTCATCCGGGATTGCTGTTGGTATGGCAACCAATATCCCGCCGCATAATATGGGTGAAGTGATCGATGCAGCCTTGCTGTTAATCGATGAACCTGAAACCACAGTGGAGCAGCTCATCGATGTGCTTCCTGGTCCTGATTTCCCGACTGCTGCAATTATCAATGGTTCCAAAGGCATTCATGAAGCCTATCACACCGGTCGCGGACGAATTTATCTGAGAGCGCGTTGCCATTTTGAGGATATTGAAGACAGCAGTCGACAGAGTATCGTTGTCACAGAATTTCCATATCAGGTTAACAAGGCCAGGGTGATGGAAAAAATTGCTGAACTGGCAAAGGAAGGCAAACTCACCGGAATTTCGGCCATTCGTGATGAGTCCGACAAGGACGGCATTCGCATGGTTGTCGAACTCAAGCGCGGTGAAGTGGCAGAGGTGATCCTCAACAATCTTTACAAACATACCCAGCTACAGACTGTGTTTGGTATTAACATGGTTGCGATTGTCAACAACCGCCCACGTTGTCTGAACCTCAAGGAAATTCTGGTTGCGTTTCTGGATTTCCGCAGAGAAGTGGTGACCCGACGGACGTTATACCTGCTTGGTAAGGCGCGAGATCGGGCACATGTGCTGGAAGGGCTGGCAGTAGCTCTGGCCAATATTGATCCGATTATTGAATTAATCAAAGCTTCACAGAATTCGGCTGAAGCCAAGCAACAGTTGATTGCGCGAGGCTGGAAACCAGGTCTGGTGATCGAGTTACTGGAGCGTTCTGACCGTGACATGTCCAGACCTGAAAGTCTGGAACCGGATTATGGTTTGCGGGATGGTGGATACTGGTTGTCACCCGAACAAGCCCAGGCGATTCTGGATTTGCGTTTGCATCGACTGACCGGGCTCGAGCAGGAAAAGATTATTGAAGAATACAAGGATATTCTTCAAACCATCAAGGAATTACTGGAAATTATCAATAGTGATCAGCGCTTGCTGGAAGTCATTCGCGAGGAGCTGGTTGCAGTGCGTGAACAATTCAGTGATGAAAGACGCGCTGAGATTCTCCACGACAGACTGGAGCTGTCTCTGGCCGATTTGATTAGTGAAGAAGATGTGGCGGTCACGATTTCTCATCAAAGCTATGTCAAAGCTCAGCCGATCAGTGAATATCGCGCGCAACGCAGAGGTGGACGAGGTAAATCGGCTGCCAATAACAAGGAAGATGATTTTGTCGAGCAAATTATTGTCGCTAACACGCATGATACTGTCTTGTGTTTTTCCAATGCCGGCAAGGTTTACTGGCTAAAAGTCTATGAATTGCCGATGGCCAATCGCAATGCTCGAGGCAAGCCGTTTGTCAATCTGCTGCCTTTGGTTGAAGGCGAGCGCATCAATGCCATCCTGTCAGTGCATGAATATCTGGATAATCAGTTTATCTTTTTCGCAACTGAACAGGGTACAGTCAAGAAAACACCGATCAAGGAATTTGAACGACAGCGTACCAACGGTAAAATCGCAATCGATTTAAAAGAAGGCGATGTGCTGGTTGGTGCCATGGTCACTGACGGGCAACAGGATATTATGATGTTCAGCTCGGACGGCAAGGCAATCCGTTTTGCTGAATCCGATGTGCGCTCCATGGGCCGCACAGCCGGTGGTGTGCGCGGTATGCGCTTGAGTGAAGATCAGGCAGTGATTGCCTTGACGCATGCTGGTGATGACTGTGTGTTGTCTGTTACAGAAAACGGTTATGGAAAACGTACTCGTGTCGATGAGTTTTCGCCACAAGGGCGTGGCGGAAGAGGTGTGATTTCAATCCAGACCAGCCAGCGAAACGGCCAGGTTGTTGGTGTACTGATGGTCGATGAAATTGACGATATTATGCTGATTACCAGTGGCGGTGTACTGGTCAGAACCCGTGCCAGTGAGATTTCGGTGATTGGCAGAAACACCCAGGGGGTTAAAATAATCCGCCTTGACGATGGTGAAAAAGTTGTCAGCGTTGACCGCACCGAAGGGCTTCCAGATGGTGAAGATGAATTACTGGATGATGAATCAGGTCAGGAAGAAACTCCTGAATAAACGATATTCCATTCAACACGTATCATTCAGAACAAATCGCACAATCAGTTAATTCCCCAGCCTGCTCTCTCAGGCAATGAATCCGGGTAGTCTATCAGTATGTTTTTTAACAAAAATTAATCTTTTATTTTTACATCTAAATTTTAAGGAACTATTAAATCAGTGGCAAGAATCTATAATTTTAGCGCCGGTCCATCGACAATCGCCGAGTCAGTACTCAAAAAAGCCCAGGCTGAGATGCTGGACTGGAACGGTTGTGGTGCATCTGTCATGGAAGTCAGTCATCGGGGTAAGGCATTTGTTTCAATGGCTGAGCAGAGCGAACAACGAATGCGTTCGCTTTTGGATATTCCCGATAATTATCGGGTTTTGTTTCTACAAGGTGGCGCAACAACTCAGTTTGCAATGATTCCAATGAATCTGTTGCATGAAAAAAAGTCCGCTGTGTATTGTAATACTGGGGCCTGGTCTAAAAAAGCCATCAATGATGCACGCAATATCTGTGAAGTCAGGATTGCCACTGACAGAGACGATGGCCTGTATAACACAATCGCCGATCAGGACGCATGGTCGATTGATCCGAATGCCGCTTATTTGCACTATACCGACAATGAAACTATTCATGGTGTCGAATTCGGATATATACCTGATAGTCAGGGGTTACCATTGGTGAGTGATATGTCGTCAAATATGTTGTCCCGACCTATTGATGTCTCGCGCTTTGGTCTGATTTATGCTGGAGCGCAAAAAAATATGGGTTGTGCGGGGATCACACTGGTCATTGTGCGCGATGATTTGCTTGGTAAAGCGTTACCGAATACCCCCAGTATGCTGGATTACAAAAAACACGCTGATCAAGGATCGATGTTAAACACACCGCCGAGCTGGAGTTGGTATATTTTGAATCTTGTGCTTGAATGGATTGAGTCACAAGGTGGAGTCAGTGGGCTTGCCGAAATGAATCAAACCAAAGCCGAAACTTTGTACAAGACCATTGATGGCAGTGATTTTTACAGTAATCCGGTTGAGCAGAATTATCGATCACGCATGAATGTGCCATTTTTACTGGGTGATTCAGACCTGGAACCGGTGTTTTTAAAAGAAGCTGCGGATACAGGGCTGGACGGGTTAAAAGGGCATCGTGCGGTTGGTGGGTTGAGAGCCAGTATATACAACGCAATGCCGTTGACAGGTGTACAGACTCTGGTTGAGTTCATGCGGGAATTTGAGCGAACCCATGGTTGATGCAGGTTAAACCTGATGCCTGATCACCGAATGAAATCTTCATTTAATCAAGTTGTTATGCGTTGCACTTGCTGCCAAACTCAAATCTATGAAGCAAAGCAAATGTTGTCTGTATTTCAAAGAACTGACAGCAGTGCCGACAGTCGATTTGATACAGTTATGCCATCTATATTGACTAACGGAGCTGGATCTTGAGCGATAAGCTTCAACTTGATGGTCTGCGTCAACAGATTGACAGTCTGGATGACCAGATTCTTGATCTGGTCAACAAACGAGCAGCATTGGCCCAATCAGTGGCAAGCGTAAAAAAGGCTCAAGGTGAGACAGTGTCGTTTTATCGACCTGAGCGTGAAGCCAGTATTTTACGCAGAATGATTCAGAACAATCCTGGGCCTGCAGCTAAAGAGGGTGTCGCGCGGATTTTCCGTGAGATTATGTCCGCATGTCTCGCCCTTGAGCAACCGCTCAATGTGGCTTATCTGGGACCGGAAGGTACGTTTACCCAGCAAGCGGTCTACCAGCATTTCGGCCAGTCAGTGGAGACCATGCCGTTAGCATCAATCGATGCAGTATTTCGCGAAGTTGCCAGTGGAAATGCCGAATATGGTGTTGTTCCTGTTGAAAATTCGACTGAAGGTGTTGTCACCCATACACTGGACAGTTTTGTAAAGGCATCCGGGGTGTGTATCTGCGGTGAGGTGATGTTGAGTATTCATCATAACCTGCTGAGCAAAACTGATCAGTTACACGACATCGAAGAACTGGTTTCACATCAACAATCATTTGCACAGTGTCGGGCTTGGCTCGATCGTCATCTACCCAATATCAAGCGAACCTGCGTCTCAAGCAATGGAGAGGCGGCACGCATCGCTGCCGAAAAACCGGGTCTGGCAGCAATTGCAGGATCAATTGCGGCAGGAATGTATTCAATGACTGTTCTGCAAGCGAATATTGAAGACGAAACGGATAATACTACCCGTTTTCTGGTGATTGGAACCATGCCGGTCAAGCAAACCGGAAAGGATAAAACCAGTTTGCTGTTATCTGCCGATAATCGTCCAGGTGCATTGTATTCCATGCTTGAGCCGTTTTCACGGCACAGTATCAGCATGACCAAGATCGAATCCCGTCCGTCCAAGCTGGCTAACTGGGATTATGTGTTTTTCGTTGATATCAATGGTCATCAGGATGATGCAACTGTGAGTAAGGCGCTTGATGATCTTCAAAAAAAAGTCAAGCAGTTCAAGATTCTTGGCTCTTACCCGACTGCAGTGCTTGGAGCCTGAATGGTCGATTTTACCCATCTGGCCGTTGCAGGAATTCAGGGTCTGGAGCCGTATCAAGCGGGTAAGCCGGAAAGCGAACTCAAACGCGAATTAGGGCTTGAGTCAATTATCAAACTGGCTTCGAATGAAAACCCGAATGGTCCTGATCCACGTGTGATTGATGAGCTTCCCGGTTTGCTGTCAGGGTTGTCACGATATCCGGACAGTAACGGGTTCGAGTTAAAGCAAATTTTGAGCGAGAGGCTGGTCGTTGAGTGTCAGCAAATAACCCTTGGCAACGGTTCCAATGATATTCTTGACCTGGTCGCCAGAGTCTTTTTGCAACCAGGCCGCAATGCTGTCATGTCGCGTCATGCGTTTGCTATCTATGGACTGGTTACTCGCAGCGTTGGTGCGGAGATCAAGCTTGCTGAGCCGGCCAATGATGACAATTTCCATGGTTTCGCACATGATCTGGATAACCTGTTTCACCAGGTTGATGATCAGACTGCTGTGGTGTTTATCGCCAATCCAAATAATCCGACCGGAACTTATTTACCCTATGGTCAACTTAAACACTTTGTCGAATGTCTGCCACCACAGGTGATTTGTGTTGTTGATGAGGCTTATTTTGAATATGTGGTCCAGGACGACTATCGTTCGGTAATTGAATTAGTGCAACAGTTCCCGAATCTGATCATGACAAGAACTTTTTCCAAAGCCTATGGTTTGGCCGGGTTGCGAGTTGGATATGCTGTGTCCAGTGTGATGATTGCTGAATTGATGAATCGGGTGCGCCAGCCGTTTAATATCAATTCACTGGGCATAGCGGCTGCAACATTGTCAGTACAGGATAATTGTTATATTGAATCCAGCAAGTTATCCAATCAATCGGGCCTGAGGCAACTTGAAGATGGTTTGAAGGCGCTGAATTTAAACTTTATTCCTTCTGTTGGCAATTTTATTAGTGTCAAACTGGATCAGCCGGTGCAAACAATGTATCAAGCGCTGTTGCGCCACGGTGTCATTATTCGTCCGATCGAAAATTATCAGATGCCGGGGTATGTGCGGGTCAGCGTAGGTACAGAGTCAGAGAACTCCTTTTTTCTCAATGTCCTGGACAAATTGTTGCGTCAATGAAACAACGGATTGCTTTTATTGGAGTTGGCCTGATTGGAGGATCACTGGCGCTGGCGGTGCGTCAAGCCGGTCTTTATGATGAGATCTGCGGGTTTGATTCTGATCTGGATAATCTGCAACTGGCGCTGGAGTTAGGGGTTATAGATGATGCAATGTCATCGATTCATGAAATACTCGAATCAGCTCAATTAGTTGTTATCGCAACGCCAGTAGGCGTCATTAAACCGGTTTTACAAGCGATTAAACCGTACTGGAATTCAGATTGCGTCTATACCGATGTCGGCAGCACCAAACAGAGCGTCATCCATGATCTGCAGGATGTGTTTGGTGAGTTGCCGGCTAATTTTGTACCCGGCCATCCAGTCGCAGGTACCGAACAATCCGGTTCTGGTGCTGCATTTGCAGAATTATATCGCAACAAACATGTCATTCTGACTCCAGGGCAGTCAACATCTGAGTCTGCGGTGCAGCGGGTTCGTGAACTTTGGGGGCAGGGCGCTGGCGCTATCGTCAATGAAATGCCGGCTGACCATCATGATCAGATTCTGGCGGCAACCAGTCACTTGCCGCATATCGCTGCATTTGCTCTGGTTAACCTGTTATCAAAAAATAATGATGATCTTGATTATTCCCGGTTTACAGCAGGTGGGTTCAAGGATTTTACCCGGATTGCCAGCAGTGACTCTGAAATGTGGTCTGATATTTGTCTGGCGAATCGGGAATATTTACTGCCTTTGCTCAAAGACTATCAACGCGAGCTGGATCATCTGCTAAGCTGCCTGAAACAAGGTGATAAACAGCAGTTGATGAGTCGATTCAGCAATGCCCGCAAAACCCGGCAACATCTGGTTGGTGGCAATATTGATCAGAGCCGGAATACAACAGTTGAAACAACATGATGACTGGCTGTCATTGTTTTGTGCATCATTATCGGTAAGCTGTTCGACAATCTCATACGTCGAAGCAAATTAAATCATAACAAATAAAATTAATTAAACATTAACGCATAAACAGACATGAAAAAAGAAGTCATTTTCAAAATCAATCCGGGAGGTCAATTTAATGGTGATACCCGAGTAGCTAGCGACAAGTCAATCTCGCACCGGTCAATTATCCTGGGCTCAATTGCCGAAGGAGTGACCCAGGTTGACGGCTTTCTGGAAGCGGAAGATACCTTGTCCACATTAAAAGCGTTTCGCCATCTTGGTGTCAGGATCGAGCATCATGGTCAGGGTAGGGTTGAGATTCAGGGTGTTGGTATGAATGGGTTGTCGGCCTCGTCCGAACCACTGGATCTGGGGAATTCTGGAACATCGATGCGATTGATGAGCGGATTGTTAAGCGCCCAGTCTTTCGATTCTGTCCTGACTGGCGATGAATCACTGAGTAAGCGACCAATGCAACGTGTTACTGTGCCATTGGCTAAAATGGGTGCTGTCTTGGAAACCACAAATTCAGGCACAGCGCCGATACGCATACAGGGAAATTCGCATCTCAACGGGATTCATTATTCCATGGACATTGCCAGCGCCCAGGTTAAATCCTGTTTATTGTTGGCAGGACTGTATGCTCAGGGTACTACATCGATTACCGAGCCGGCACCGACTCGTGACCATACTGAACGTATGCTTGAAGGGTTTGGATATCCAGTTAAACGTGAAGGCTCGACTGTCTTGATCGAAGGACGTCAAGCGTCTCTTAAAGCAGTAAATATCGATGTGCCCGGTGATATTTCCTCAGCAGCTTTTTTTATGGTTGGTGCTTCGATTAGTCCGGGTTCCAATGTCTTGCTCAAACATGTGGGTGTGAACCCAACCCGTACAGGGATTATCGATATCCTGCGTTTAATGGGCTCAAATATTGAACTGCTCAATCAACGTACTGTTGGCGGTGAGATGGTTGCCGATATCCGGATTCGATATGCGCCTTTGCAAGGCGTGAAAATCCCTGAATATCTGGTACCTCTGGCAATTGATGAATTTCCGGTGATTTTTGTTGCAGCTGCATGTGCAGAAGGACAAACAGTGTTGACCGGAGCCGCCGAATTGAGAGTCAAGGAAAGTGATCGGATTCAGGTCATGGCAGATGGCCTGCAGCAATTAGGTATTGACGCCAATCCAACTCCGGACGGGATGCGCATCACTGGCAGTAAGCTCGGTGGCGGTGTAGTTGATTCAGGGGGTGATCACCGGATCGCCATGGCATTTTCAATTGCCGCATTAAAATCCACATCCAGAATTGAAATCAGGCGTTGTGACAATGTTCAGACATCATTCCCGGATTTTCCTGAAATCGCTGCACGTTTGGGGCTTGATATTCAACGTTCGCAAGAGTCCGTATGACGACTCAAATACCGGTTTTGACGATTGATGGACCCGGTGGTGCGGGCAAGGGGACTGTCAGCCGTCTTGTCGCTGTAAAACTCAATTGGCATTATCTGGAAAGTGGCGCAATATATCGTGCACTGGCGGTCGCTGCCAAGCGTGATAGTCTTGATCCCGGGCATACAGATCGTTTGGTGCAAACTGCCTTGTCCATGAATCTGGTTTTCCAATGTGACGCAAGCAACTATACTGTGAGTCTGGATGGAGATGATGTTACCGAGACGATCAGACAAGAATCCTGCGGCAATATGGCGTCGAGGATTGCAGCTATTCCCGAGGTTCGTCAGGCGCTTTTGGATAAACAACGTCTTTTCAAGCAATTACCGGGGCTTGTTGCAGAAGGCCGGGATATGGGGACAGTGATTTTTCCGGAAGCGAGCCACAAGGTATTTTTAACGGCATCCGCTGAAGAGCGGGCAAAAAGACGATATTTACAGTTGAAACAATCAGATAACAATGTTAGCCTTGATAGGCTACGAGAAGAAATCGAGACTCGTGACAATCGTGATATGAATCGCGCTGTTGCGCCATTAAAACCGGCTGTTGATGCTGTTTTGATCGACAGTACTGCGTTGACTGTGGATGAAGTTATCAGTCAATGTCTTGATTTAATTAAATAATATATTTTCGGGACTGCATGGTAATTGCTTGCCGGTGCAGTTGTTTTTTTTAACTATGTAACAGATAAGATTCACCTGCATGAAGGTGAGTCGGGATATTTAACTCATGAGCGAAAGCTTTGCTGAACTATTCGAGGCCAGCCTCAGTAAAACAGAAATGCGTCCTGGAACCATTATCAATGCCACAATCCTTGATATTGAACCCGATGTTGTCATTGTCAATGCCGGTTTAAAATCTGAAAGTATGATTCCCAAATGGCAGTTTCTCTCTGCCGATGGTGAATTGGAAGTTGAAGTTGGTGATCAGGTTGATGTTGCGCTGGATCTTTTTGAAGATGGCATGGGATCGACATTACTGTCAAGAGATAAAGCCAAGAAACTGCAAGCATGGACAGAGCTGCAAAATGCACATGAGGATAATCAGACAATAACCGGCCGAATTACCGGAAAGGTAAGAGGTGGTTTTACTGTTGCAGTTGGTGCGTTACGCGCCTTCCTGCCTGGATCGCTGGTTGATGTTCGGCCTATTCGGGATACATCGTTTCTGGAAGACAAGGATATCGAATTCAAGGTCATCAAGATTGACCAGAAACGCAATAACATCGTGTTATCGCGCCGCGCCGTGGTTGAATCTGAGTACAGTGCTGAACGTGATGCGATGCTTGAAAAACTGCAGGAAGGCATCGACGTTAAAGGTATTGTCAAGAATCTGACTGATTACGGTGCATTCATCGACCTTGGTGGAATCGATGGTTTGTTGCATATTACAGATATGGCCTGGAAGCGCGTCAGACATCCATCAGAAATTGTTCAGGTTGGTGATGAAATTGAAGTGCGTGTATTGCGCTTTAACAAAGAAAAAGGTCGTGTTTCACTTGGTTTGCGCCAGATGGGTGAAGACCCGTGGGTCGATGTGTCACGCCGTTATCCATCAGGAACTCGTGTCTTCGGTAAAGTCAGCAACATTACCGATTATGGTTGTTTTGTAGAGCTCGAGGAAGGCATTGAAGGTCTGGTTCACGTTTCTGAAATGGATTGGACCAATAAAAATGTCAATCCGTCCAAAGTGGTTGAACTTGGCGATGAAGTTGAAGTTGTGGTGCTCGATATCGATGAAGAACGTCGCCGTATCTCTTTGGGTATGAAACAATGCAAGGCCAATCCTTGGGATGTTTTCTCGGCTACGCATAACAAAGGCGATAAAATTAGTGGTACTATCAAGTCCATTACCGATTTTGGTGTCTTTATCGGATTGGAAGGTGAAATTGACGGATTGGTTCATTTATCGGATATTTCCTGGAATACACCTGGAGAGGAAGCCATCCGCAATTTTAATAAAGGCGATGAAGTGGAAGCCGTGATTCTGGGGATTGATTCAGAACGAGAGCGAATTTCACTCGGTATCAAACAACTTGAACAGGATCCATATCAGAATTATCTGGGTTCTCATGAAAAAGGCAGCATAGTCATCGGTAAAATCAGAGAGGTTGATGCAAAAGGTGCAGTGATTGATCTGGAAGAAGGAATCGAGGGTTATTTGCGTGCATCTGAGATTCAGCAGGATCGTGTTGAAGATGCCAGAAATTACCTGAAAGTCGGCGATGAAGTCGAAGCCAAGTTTATCGGTGTAGATCGTAAAAGCAAGACGATCAGCTTGTCCATAAAGGCCAAAGATTACGATGAAGAAGCTGATACTATGAAAGATTACGCGCAAAAAGCTGCATTGTCAGCAGCTTCTCCGACTCTTGGCGATATTTTCAAGGAACAGATGGAAGAAAAATAAAGTGCTAACCTACTTTTTTGTTCAATTCATTCAGTAGAGATTGCCCGTGACTAAATCAGAACTCATTGATCGATTAACGAATAAACAACCTCATCTGGCTCATAAAGATGTCGAGTTAGTTGTCAAGTGTTTGCTGGAGCAAATGAGTGATGCACTTGCAAATGGCAACCGGATCGAAATCAGGGGGTTTGGAAGTTTCTCCCTGCATTATCGACCTCCCAGGGTTGCTCGCAATCCCAAGACCGGAGAGACAGTTTCCCTGCCGTCGAAACATGTCCCACATTTCAAGCCCGGCAAGGAGCTCAGAGAGCGAGTCGATCGTCACGGGTCAAAGATTTGACATAACAGGTTTATGCTGAAGAACGGCTTTTCTAGGGACTGATTGGTTATGAAATGGATTGCACGCTTGTTCTTTCTGGCAATGTTTACACTGCTGTTTGTGTTCTTTTTGTTCAACCAGCATACAACCTTTGTGTACTACTATAAGGAACTTGGCATTGAGGTACCACTGGCAATTGCCTTGATCATCAGCTTGATTGTGGGTGTAATGTTAGGCTGTACAGCCACTTTGGGCAAAATCTTGAGGCTTAAATCAGAATTGAAACGACTGGACAGGGAACTGCATTCCTGAGTTTGGTGGTGTATGAGCTGCCGGACAATCTACTCAGGATATAGTCAGGCGCTGGTCACAGTGCCTGTGCTGTTACACCGGTGATCTGGAGTTGTTTCAATCCTGTTTCTAATTCCGTTATTTACAATTTTGATTTAACCAGAGCATAAATTTCCTCTGTTTCTGAATCTGCTCCAGCCAGCAATTGGGCTATTTTAGCTTCGCAGCTTTTTTTGAATTCGGGCTGACTGATGAGCCCGGTATTTACGTAAACATTCAAAGCTGAACTACGCAGTGCAGCCTGTGCTGCCACCACTGCAACACCTGCATCACTGGCTACATTTGTATTCCCGAGAAGTGCGGCCTGTCTTGATAGCGCAATGAGTTTTCGGCAAATCTCAGCGCATGACAGCGGAACTTCAGTGGCTGTTATCAAGGCGGATTGAATTTCTGTGTTGCGTTTGTTTTTCTCTTCATCAGATTGTTTGGGCAACCGGTATGCTTGCATAACCTGATTGAATGCAGCGATATCAGCCTTTAATAAATCGAGTAGTTGTTCATTCAATTCAGTTGCTTGTTCCAGTAGTACCTGCATATGCGTTTCAACGGACAGGTATTTTTTTTTGCCAATTGTTAAATTGGCGACCATGCTGATCAGAGCGGCACTCATCGATCCCATCACTGCACAAACACTGCCACCTCCGGGAGTCGGGTCTCCACTGGCCAGGTGATTGATAAAATCGTCAATTGATTGTTGCTTGATTTCCGATGTCATTGATTGTGAATTATGGCTGGTTATGATGGAGAATGATTGATTTGACTTGCTCATTGTACACCGATCAAGTAGTTTAAACAGCATCGAATCCATACTCTGCGCTGAATTGAAATATCTGGCAGAGTACTGCGAACTGTTATCAAAATATTTTATAACACTGTCCTGAAAGGCAAGGATATACAATGAAAAAACTACTTTTTCAATTTGATACGGATGCGTTTCCATCAGTGTTTGACACAGTGGTTGGATATGATGGCGGTGCTGATCATGTTATCGGTCATGCCAACGTGACAACTGATACTGTGGTCAAGCTGGTTGAAGGTGCAATATTTACCCGTGCACCTAAAGACAAGAAAAACACCGCTATTTTTGTTGGAGGGAGCAGTCTTCAAGCGGGTCAGGAGGTATATGATGCGGTCATGTCGACTTTTTTCTCAAATTTCAGAGTGTCGGTGATGCTGGATAGTAATGGGAGTAATACAACTGCGGCTGCAGGAGTCGCCAGGCTCAAAAATTCAACGTCTATATCCGGCAAAAAAGCGGTGCTACTGGCCGGTACTGGTCCGGTTGGGCAGCGTGCTGCGGTATTACTGGCCAGGCTTGGTGCTGATGTTTCAATTACTTCCCGGTCTATGTCACGCGCAACTGATGCGTGTAAAGCGATGTCGTCTCAATATAATGTTGAGTTGAATCCGGTTCAGGCGGCTACAAACCAGGATCGGGCCACAGCAATTGAGGATGCACAGATTGTCTTTGCCTGTGGGGCTGCTGGGGTGAGGTTGCTGGAACAATCCCATTGGTCCTCATTGAAGCAACTTCAAGTGATCATGGACGCAAATGCGACACCAGAGTTGGGGGTTGAAGGTATCGATATGATGGATCGCGGTGAACAACGGCATGAATCAATCTGCTGGGGTGCCATAGGCTTTGGTACCTTGAAACTCGATTTACATCGAACCTGTATTTCACGATTGTTTGACGATAATAAAACTCTGTTGAATATAGAGGAAATCTTTTCCATAGCCGAACAACTTGCCGGTTGATCGAAAAATGTGATGTGATTGTTTGTAACATCTACGAATAGACAACCGGTTGTTGAGAGCGTGTATCATGAACGGAATGTTCATGTTGTGTATCAAATTCAGTTCTGAACAACGAGTTTAATCCTTGTCTCTGACGACAGGTGTGAGAGCGTGTCTTGAGGTTTTTTTCGTGTTGTATTATTATGGATGGCTATAATTAACAATAGGTTATAAGTCAATATTTGCGTAGTTTATCAAAATTTTGATTTTTAGATCAGTCATTATTGAATTGTTGGATACCTGTAAACACCTCGGAACGTTTATAACCGAAAAGTTGAGGTTTAACTCAAGTGATCTAATCGTATTCGGGTTTTTAGAAATGAGGCATTGAATAATCAACAGTAAAGTCTAAATTTAAGCACTCATTTTATTTTTTTTAATACTAGATAGCTGTCGATTACAGAGTTCAGTCAGGTTCAACAACCAACCCACCATGCAAGCGGCACAGCAGGAAAATATACAGGATCATTTGCGTTTTATCGCAGAACGTCTTGAAACAGGAACATTTCTGCGTTTGCGGCGCATGATCAATACATTACATCCGGCTGAGATTGCGCACATGCTGGAAGCCCTGGCTCCTGAAGACCGTATCGTGATCTGGAGGTTGACCGGTCCGGAGTTGCGCGGTGAAATTCTGGTTGAATTGAGTGATGAAGTCCGCAACACACTGATCGATGTCACCGATACCAAAACGTTAATCGAAGCGGTCGCACAGCTGGAAACTGACGATCTGGCTGACCTCGTTCAAAAGCTTCCGGAGTTTGTTACAAACCAGATTCTGTTGGCTTTGGATAACCAGAATCGCAGACGGCTTGAATCGGTTTTGTCGTTTCCCAAAGACAGTGCCGGCGGGTTGATGAATCTGGATGTAGTCACTGTTCGCCCGGATGTCAGTATACTGGTAGTGCTGCGGTATCTGCGTTCACGTGGGTCCATGCCGGAATTGACAGACAGTTTGTTCATTGTTGATCGCACTGATCACTATTTGGGGACACTTCCTATTACAGTGCTACTTACCAGCGACGAACAACAACCTGTCGATGAGTTGATGGTTCAAGACCTGCAACCTATCCCTGCTGATTTGCCTGCCAATGAAGTTGCAATGTTGTTTGAGCAAAAAAACCTGGTATCCGCGCCAGTTATCGATGGGAATGGACGCTTGATCGGACGAATAACGGTTGATGATGTCATGGATGTGATTCGTGAAGAAGCTGAACACAGTTTAATGGGTCACGCCGGTTTAGCCGAGGATACGGATATCTTCGCACCGGTTTTTATCAGTGCGCGTCGGCGTTCAGTCTGGTTAGGTATAAATCTGGTAACAGCGTTTATTGCATCAGCTGTAATCGGCATGTTTGAAGCAACGATTCAACAGGTCGTTGCGTTGGCCATATTGATGCCGATCGTTGCCAGTATGGGAGGAATTGCCGGAAGTCAGACGTTGACGCTTGTGATACGTGGCCTGGCATTAAAACACATTGGTGATACAAATGCCCGACAACTATTGTTCAAAGAGCTTGGTGTCGGTGCAGTCAATGGCTTGTTATGGGCGATAGTAGTTGCGTTAGCGGCCGGGATTTGGTTTGATAGTATCCTTTTGGGTTTGGTGATCGGAGTGGCATTGGTTGTCAATCTGGTTTGTGCAGCGCTTGCTGGGGCATTAATTCCAATATTGATGCTGCGTTTTAAAATCGACCCGGCTCTGGCAGGCAGTGTTGTCTTAACCACAATCACCGATGTTATCGGGTTTATTGCATTTCTGGGGTTGGCAACACTGTTTGTACAACACCTGAGCCAATAGACTGATTCAATGATACAGCACAGAAAGTTCTGGGATAAACTTCCCGGCAAGAATAATACCGATTAGAACAGAGTCATCTGCTATTAATGTTGATAAGTTATTCTTCGGTATTACAAATAAAATAATTTTTAACCAAGGTAGACAATGGCAAAAGAAGATCAAATAGAAATGGAAGGCAAGATTATTGAGTCTCTTCCTAATACAACATTCAGGGTGGAACTCGATAACGGGCACATCATTACAGCCCATATCTCAGGCAAAATGCGTAAACATTACATTCGCATATTAACCGGTGACCGTGTCAAGGTTGAAATGACACCTTATGATTTATCCAAAGGCCGTATTACATTCAGAATGCGGTAAAAGATCAACTGTCTCCTTCTAGCGCGAGAATTCTGTTCTCGTCATTTTGTTCAAATTTAAATGACAATTTCTCGCCTTCAAGATAAATTAATACGCTGCCGCCATGTGCCAGTTTTCCGAAAAGTAATTCCTCGGCAAGTGGTTTATTGATATTTTCCTGGATTAAGCGCGCCATTGGGCGTGCCCCCATGGTTGAATCACTACCATGTTTTGCCAGCCAACTCCGTGCAGCGGTATCCAGTGACAAGGTCACATGTTTTTCGGCAAGCTGAGCTTCCAGTTCAAAGATAAATTTATCGACAACGCGTTCCAGAATTTCCGCATCCAGGTGTTTAAACTGAATGATTGCATCCAGGCGATTCCGGAATTCAGGGCTGAAGGACTTGTTAATGATCTGCATGCTGTCACTGCTGTGATCCTGGGTCTGAAATCCCATGGATGCGCGACTGCCTTCTATTGCACCGGCGTTTGTGGTCATGATAAGAATAATGTTTCTGAAATCCGCTTTTCGCCCGTTATTGTCAGTCAAGGTTCCATGATCCATAACCTGGAGTAACAAATTGAAAACGTCAGGGTGGGCTTTTTCAATTTCATCGAGCAATAACACAGCATGGGGATGTTTGTTGACTTCTTCAGTTAACAAGCCACCCTGATCAAAGCCGACATAACCCGGAGGTGCGCCAATCAATCTGGAAACAGTATGGGCTTCCATATACTCAGACATGTCAAAACGAATCAGCTCAATGCCCAGCACCTGTGCAAGCTGCCGACTGACTTCGGTTTTGCCGACACCGGTCGGTCCGGCTAACAGGAACGAACCAATTGTTTTCTGGCGGTTTCCAAGTCCAACTCTAGCAAGTTTGATTGAAGAACACAGCGCTGCAATGGCCTCGTTTTGACCAAAAACCATCATTTTGAGGTTGGATTCCAGTGTTTTTAATTTATCAAGATCGCTTGTAGATACTGATTTGGGTGGTATTCTGGCAATTTTGGATACGATGTCCTCAATTTGCGGGATATCAATGGTTTCCAGCTTTTCATTTTCGGGTAACAAACGTTGCTGGGCGCCGGCCTCATCGATCACATCAATGGCTTTGTCAGGCAGTTGTCTGTCGTTGATATAGCGAGCCGACAACTCTGCTGCAGTATGTAAGGCATCAGTTGAATAACGAACGGAATGAAATTCCTCAAACCTGGACTGCAGGCCTTTTAATATTTCCACAGTTTCATCAATCGATGGCTCGTTGACATCAATTTTCTGAAAACGCCGGGTCAGGGCGTGATCTTTCTCAAAGATACCTCTGTACTCCTGGTATGTTGTCGAGCCGATGCAACGGAGCTGGCCGGATGCCAGCATTGGTTTGATCAGGTTTGAAGCATCCATGACACCACCCGACGTGGCACCTGCGCCGATGATGGTATGAATTTCGTCAATAAACAGAATGGAATTTGGTTTTTTCTCCAGTTCTCCAAGTACTGATTTAAGGCGTTTTTCAAAATCACCCCGGTATTTTGTACCTGCCACCAATGCTCCGAGGTCAAGCGAATATATGACGCATTCCCGCAACACTTCAGGAACCTGTTCTTCGACAATTCGTCTTGCCAATCCTTCGGCGATAGCTGTTTTTCCAACACCTGCATCACCAACAAGCAACGGGTTGTTTTTTCGTCTGCGACACAGTATTTGTATGGTGCGTTCAACTTCAGAATAACGCCCGATCAATGGGTCAATTCGACCTTCTTCGGCATCAAGATTGAGATTGCGTGAATAATTCTGTAATGGGGAGCTACTGCTGGCAGATACTTGCTCACTATCAATCTGTTTGGTTTCGGAATCAATCTCTTCAAATTGCTCGTCCTTGGTTTTGGTGACGCCGTGTGCAAGGTAATTGACTGCATCCAGCCGCGACATATCATGCTGTTGAAGCAGAAACACAGCATGTGAGTCCTGTTCATTGAAGATGGCAACAAGTATGTTCGCACCGCTGACTTCATTTTTTTCTGATGACTGGACATGAAAGACCGCACGTTGCAGTACACGTTGAAAGCCCAGTGTTGGCTGGGTTTCGCGGCCTGAATTTTCGGGCAGAACCGGGGTTGTCTGTTCAATGAATTCGGTCAAGTCCTTGATCAGTTGTTCAATACCGACTCCGCAGTTATCGAGTACCTCCCGTGCTGAGGCATTATCAAGCAAAGACAACAGTAAATGCTCGACGGTGATAAATTCGTGGTGGTTTTTATATGCGTATTTGAACGCATTATTCAATGTTTGTTCGAGTTCTTTGTCTAACATCTTTCAGTCCTACGATTTTTCCATTGAACAGAGCAAAGGATGTTGATTATGACGTGCATAGTCATTAACAATTTGCACTTTTGATTCTGCAACATCTTTGCTGTATACACCACAAACACCAATTCCTCGATGATGAATATGAAGCATGATCTGGGTTGCCTTGTCTTCATTCATGCCAAAAAAACGCTTGAGAATATCCACAACGAAGTCCATGGGGGTAAAATCGTCATTCAGGAGAATCACCTTGTACAACGGAGGCCTCTTGGGTTTTATCGGGGCCTCGCTGACAACCAGTTCCTGTTCGTTTTCTTGGTCAATATTTAAGTCAGACATTGTAAATAAATTAACTGATATCGCTTTGTTTTGTTCGATTCTATCACTTGTATAGGGATACGAAAATAGCCCTGACCAGATTCTTTCAATAGTGTTGAAGTTATCAATAAACCGGTGTTGCCAATCAGAAGATGATACGTTTCAGTTTCAGCATGGATTTTTTTCAACACAGGTGTTTACAGCTCCGGTTGCTATTGTCTGACCGTTGTCAGCATTGCGTTATATTCTCGTATAGATAGGGATTCATATGTAAAGTTTCAATCCATTTAGTGTACAAGGTTTCCTTTGGCATGGTTTAAAGCCAGTTCGGGCTTATCTGTAAGTATAGTTACAGCGGTATGAACAGTGAATTAAAATTCTACAATTCATGGCTATTATCTGTAGAATGTAGACCTTGGTTTGATGCAAGTTCAATGGCTCAGGCAGGGCATTGAGACCTTGTTTCTGAACCTTATGTCACCCTGAAAACAGGTATAGCCAGGTTGTTTCTGCATGCAGGACACCCTCAATGTATAGAGACAGTCATATCCATCCGGTTTTCATAGTTGTGTTGATCGGGTGCTGAGAATCAAATGCCTGAGAGTTTTCAACAGTGTCAGGTTGATTGCCATTGACATTTTTTAAATTAAAAATAATATTCAAAACTCTGAGATTGCTGTGGCGCTTCTCATCACGTTTAATCTGTTTAATTCATAACCCAAATATCATCCATGCAAGACTTTCAAAGGATTAGTCGCCTACCCCCTTATGTGTTTAACGAAGTCAATTTGTTGAAAGCCCAGGCACGCGCAAAAGGGGAAGATATTATCGATGTCGGCATGGGTAACCCGGATCAACCACCGCCCAAACATATCATCGATAAACTGCTGGAATCAGCCGGCAAGGAACATAATCATCGCTATTCCTGGTCGAAGGGAATTCCCCGTTTGCGAAGGGCAATCTGTCACTGGTATCGCCAACGCTTTGATGTTGAACTCGATCCGGAATCCGAAGCGATAGTCACTATTGGTTCCAAGGAAGGTCTGGCGCACCTTGCTTTAGCTGTTACAGGTCCCGGGGATGCTGTGCTGGTGCCGAATCCTGCCTATCCAATTCACCCGTATGGTGCGGTTATTTCGGGAGCAGATATTCGACATGTGCCAATGGTACCAGGAGTTGACTTTTTTGAAGAGCTGGTTAAAGCCATCAAAACCACCTGGCCATCACCCAAGGTGTTGATTCTGAATTTTCCCGGAAACCCCACCACTCAGTGTGTGGAACTGGGTTTTTTCGAGAAAATAATCGCCATCGCCAGGGAATATAACATTTATGTCGTCCACGATATCGCTTATGCCGATATTGTATTCGATGGCTATGTCGCGCCATCAATTTTGCAGGTTCCCGATGCCAAGGATATCGCAGTTGAATTTTATTCACTGTCGAAAAGCTATAATATGCCTGGCTGGCGAGTTGGGTTTATGTGCGGCAACAGTGATCTTGTCTCGGCTCTTGGCCGTATTAAATCGTACTTGGATTACGGGATGTTTACACCCATTCAGGTTGCTGCAATTACAGCTCTGGAAGGTCCGCAACAATGTGTTAAAGACATCAGGGACATGTATTGCAGCCGTCGCAATGTCTTGTGTGACGGGCTCAACAGTGCTGGCTGGAATGTCATCAAGCCCAAAGCAACCATGTTTGTCTGGGCTGAAATACCAGAGCAATACAAGGCAATGGGCTCCCTGGAATTTTCCAAAAAACTGCTGCTGGATGCCAAGGTTGCGGTTTCTCCCGGAATCGGTTTTGGTGAGTATGGAGATGATCATGTGCGTTTCAGCCTGATTGAGAACGAGCATCGAACCCGTCAGGCAGTGCGTGGAATACGCAATATGTTTCGCAGTGATAACGCGATATAATCGTGCATTTTTAAATTGAGGTAACTGAAGTTGGATCCTGTACAAGTCGGTTTGCTGGGACTGGGGACTGTTGGCGGAGGCACTGTCAACGTATTACACAGAAATGCCCCTGAGATTGGACGCCGCGCTGGACGTGATATTCGCGTCAAACTCGCTTCTGTAAGAACGTTACAGTCAGATCGAATTTGTGATACATCAGCCATTGAGTTAACTACAGATCCTTACCAGGTGGTCAATTCGCCTGGTATCGATATCGTTGTGGAATTGATTGGTGGCGATACTCTGGCTAAAGAGCTGGTTGTTCAGGCAATCGAAAACGGCAAACATGTAGTGACGGCTAACAAGGCGTTGATTGCATTGCACGGCAATGAAATCTTCGAACTGGCCAGACAACGTGAGGTGATGGTGGCGTTTGAAGCGGCTGTTGCCGGCGGCATTCCAATTATCAAGGCAGTTCGCGAAGGGCTGGCTGCAAACCGGATTCAATGGCTGGCGGGAATTATCAACGGCACAAGCAATTTCATTCTCACCGAAATGCGAGACAAAGGTCGGGATTTTGATGATGTTCTTGCCGAAGCGCAAGCGCTTGGATATGCCGAGGCTGATCCAACATTTGATATCGAAGGCATCGATGCTGCTCACAAATTGACGATTCTGGCTGCGATTTCATTTGGAATTCCCCTGCAGTTCGATAAAGCCTATACCGAGGGCATCGGCCAGATTACTGCAGCTGATGTCACTTATGCCGAGGAGCTAGGATACCGAATCAAGCACCTCGGTATCGCCCGCAAAAGCGAATCAGGGGTAGAACTCAGGGTACACCCGGCCATGGTGCCAGAACGCCGATTACTGGCCAATGTCGATGGAGTCATGAATGCTGTTGTGGTGCATGGCGATGCTGTTGGGCCTACTTTGTATTACGGTGCAGGAGCTGGTGCTGAACCGACTGCATCAGCTGTGGTTGCAGATATTGTTGATGTTGTGCGTGTGATGACAAGCGATCCGGAGCATCATGTGCCGCATCTGGCATTTCAGCCCAATGCATTGTCAGATATTCCGGTGTTACCAATTGATGCAATCAAGACTGCATATTATCTGAGATTGTATGCTGATGACAAACCCGGTGTTTTAGCTGATATCACCCGAATTCTCGCTGACCAGGACATCAGTATCGAGGCTGTTATTCAAAAAGAGCCGGTTGATGATGAACCCCGTATTCCGGTGATTTTGCTGACTCATTCTGTACCGGAACAACGCATAAACGCAGCGCTGAAACAAATAGAAGCCTTGTCATCTGTCAACGACAAGGTCACACGAATCCGTGTTGAAACCTTAAACTAAACCGATTACTCAATATTTCCATTTCAAACTCCAGATCTTCAGAGGACAGCATGACAACGCCGACACGGTACCAGGGTCTTTTAAATCGATACGCCGAACGCCTTCCGGTGACAGAAGGTATGCAAATTATCAGTCTCAATGAAGGTGATACACCACTCATTCAACTTCAGAATATTCCTGGGATTCTTAAAAAGAATGTTGATGTATTTGTTAAATTTGAAGGTTTAAACCCAACCGGTTCGTTTAAAGATCGTGGTATGACCATGGCAGTGACACAAGCGGTACATGAAGGCAGTCAGGCCATCATTTGTGCTTCAACCGGTAATACCTCAGCTTCGGCAGCAGCCTATGCTGCTAGGGCGCAAATCAAAGCCTTTGTGTTGATCCCTGAGGGTAAAATCGCCATGGGCAAACTGGCTCAAGCAATGATGTATGGCGCGCGGATTATACAGATTCAGGGTAATTTTGATGATGGTATGCGACTGGTGAAAGAAGTGGCGGAGACCGCACCCGTGGCAATTGTCAATTCAATCAATCCTTACCGCCTGGAAGGTCAGAAAACTGCCGCTTTCGAAATTATCGATGCCCTGGGTGCGTGCCCTGATTATCATTGCCTGCCAGTGGGTAATGCCGGTAATATCAGTGCCTATTGGCGTGGCTACAAGGAATATGCAAATTCCACAGAAACCTTAGCAGCTGTCGTCGATAAAACACCGGTGATGTGTGGTTATCAAGCTGCAGGAGCTGCACCCTTTATCACTGGAGGGCCAGTAGACAATCCTGAAACCGTGGCTACTGCAATTCGTATCGGCAATCCACAAAGCTGGGAATATGCCTGGCAGGCAAATCGGGAAAGCGGTGGATGGTTTGATGCGTTTACGGATGCGGAAATACTTGAAACCCAAAAATTACTGGCTGACCAGGAAGGAATCTTTTGTGAACCGGCTTCGGCAGTTTCAGTGTCCGGCGCAATGAAAGATATTACATCGGGAAAAATTCCTGAAGGTAGTCTGGTGGTCTGTACATTGACCGGAAACGGCTTGAAAGATCCGGATACTGCGATTGCACAGTGTGATGTCAATCCGACCGCTATTCCAGCTCAACGTCAAGCTGTTGAACAGGCAATACTGGAGTCATTGTAATTTACCACTCACACAAGCAACCAAAATCTGTCCGGTTCCGGTTTTAATCCATGCAAGGCCAAAAAACAATTGTTCAGCGGGAACCGCATAAAAGCTCAACAGCTGTGCTGGGTGAGCTTCATCCAAAACTGCAGTCCATTTATTTATCACGCAATATAGAATCACCAGAACAACTGGATTACTCATTCAGTCGTTTACCTCAGCCAAGTCGATTGTTAGGCATGGAGGCCATGGTTGAACACCTGGCAGATGCACTGCAACACCAACTGAACATTATCATTGTTGCTGATTTCGATGCCGATGGTGCAACCAGCTGCGCTGTTGCCAAACTTGGCCTGGAATCCATGGGGGCTGATCATGTCAGTTATGTTATCCCTGACCGCTTCAAGTTCGGTTATGGGCTGAGTCCGGAAATTGTCGATGTCGCTTTGCAATACAAGCCGGATATTTTGATCACGGTCGACAATGGTATTAACAGCATTGATGGCGTGGTTCATGCCCGGCAACATGGTATAAAAGTACTGATCACCGATCATCATTTGCCTGGTGAGCAGTTGCCTCCTGCTGAAGCAATTGTCAATCCCAATCAATCCGGATGCAGTTTCCCAAGTGGCAATTTGGCCGGAGTTGGAGTCATGTTCTATGTATTGCTGGGGCTACGCAAATTCCTGCGTGACAATAACTGGTTTCAAATCAAACAGATTCCCGAACCCAATCTGGCGCATTTGCTGGACCTTGTTGCGCTGGGTACTGTGGCAGATGTGGTTAGTCTGGACAGTATCAATCGATTGTTTGTCAAACAGGGCTTGTCAAGAATTAATGCAGGTAAAACCCGACCCGGCATCCAATCGCTGATTGAGTTGAAAAAACGTGATGCTGCTACTGTCAGCGCTTCAGATCTTGGATTTGTTATTGCACCACGGCTCAATGCAGCTGGTCGCCTGGAAGATATGAGTATCGGTGTGCAATGTTTGCTTAGCGAAGATCCAGATACAGCTAGATTGCTGGGCACAAAGCTGGATAAGTTGAATGAAGAACGACGTGCTATTGAGCAGTCGATGAGAATTGAAGCGGTGGATTGTCTTCAACAGATTGATTATCTCCATGATGAATCACAACACCATGCAATCTGCATGTATCATTGCAACTGGCATCAAGGCGTCATCGGTATTCTGGCATCCCGTATCAAGGATGATCTGCATAAACCAGTGATCCTGTTTGCTGATACGGATGACGGAATATTAAAAGGTTCAGGTCGTTCAATCAGTGGCTTGCATCTCAGGGATTTACTGGCAGATATTGCAGCCAGAGACCCGCATTTAATACGAAAGTTTGGTGGTCACGCCATGGCTGTCGGGTTAACGCTTGAGAAGGATAAACTGGAACAGTTTCAAGCGGCTTTTAATGAAATGACCGGTCAGCGAATCGGGGATAAGCCGTCCAGGCCGATAATTTACAGCGATGGCCGCCTGGAAGCAGTTGATATCAGTATGGCCTTTGCTGGTTTATTGGAACAATCAGGGCCATGGGGTCAAGGTTTTCCTGAACCTGTATTCGAGGGAATATTTGATATCATCGAAATTAGAATTTTACATGAAAAACATGTAAAGTTATTACTCGGAATTCCTGATGCTGAATTGTTTGTTGAAGCAATTGCATTCAATGTTGATCAGGCCCGGGAATGGATGGGTTACCAAAAAATTGAAATTGTCTATCGATTGCAGGTTAACCGCTTTAGACATCAGGAAACTGTACAGCTTGTTATTGAATATTTACATGCCTCTGTCAGCAGGTCGATCGAACAAAACAACAGTGTTCATTGTCCCACTTGAAGCTTTATGCAAACTGATTGTTAATTATTGCTGATTACATCAAACTCGTTATATTGATCGTGCTGAAGTAGCAGACTAATTTGTTTTAACCACTACGTCACTGAATAACGCAAACATTATCAGTGAGTTGCTGATTGTTAATCGCGCAATCAAACAGATATCAGTCAATTTAACATTGGCGCTGCAAGAGTAGAGTGGCGACAGCAAACTGCAGGTGGATACTCTAACCATGAAAATAAACCAATGTCACAGAAAAAAATTAAAATTAAATCGAATTCAGGGCCTGGCCTAAGTGAAGCATTTTCAAATCCGGATTATGAGATACAACCCGTGATGATAGAAGTCTGGGATGGAAAACGCATTGCCTGGGCGATTGCAATTCTGATGGCCTTGATATTGATACCTGTTGCAGCGTTGTTGATTGACAGCTATCAAAAAGATTCAATTATCGGCACAGAGCAATTGGTATCTAGGGCTGATTCTCCTGAGAACGTGATACTGGCAGTCAATGAATCTGAAGTTGAACCTCGATCTGCTGCTCAAACCCTGGGAAGCCCAGCTCTAGATCAGAGTCCAGCTCAGCAATCTGTCGAAGTGGCACCTGACCAAGACACTGTTGTAACTGTTTCAACTGAATTACTCCCTGCTGATCAACCGTCTTCTGCAATGTCAGCTGATACTGAAGCAGGTGTGAATGAACCAGTAATTGAGCCAGATCAACTGAAAACTGTTACAGGTAATAGTGGCATAGCTGTTAAAGATACAGCTGCTATAACTGTTATTTCTGAAAATCCGGAACTGCAATCCGAATCACAACCTGTATTGAATGCAAAACCTGCCAAAGTACTACCTAAGGTTGAAAATGCAATTAAGCCAATGAGACTGGCTGACCTGGAACAACCAGAGAAACAGCTGCTAAAACAGGTTCAAACCAGTCAAGCAACAACGGATACCGTGACACAGGAGCAAGTGAGTACTGACAAGGCTGTATCAGATGAGCTGACAACAATATCTACACAAACAGGCTCGACACAAACGGGTGCAACTTCAACTCATGTGAGTCGTTCAAAACTTGTTAAATCAATCGAGAACCGTGAACCCGTTGGTAATGAAGTCGATGTCATTAATTTGAGTGGGGGTGATGCAGTCAGATTGTACTATTTTACCGAAGTTAATGGCATGGCAGGGCAAACCATTAGTTATCGCTGGTTATACGAAGGTAATCTGATCTATAGCAAACCGGTTGTCATCAAAGGCAATTACACTTGGCGTAGTTATATCGGCAAGTTGATTCCAGCGTCGATGTCCGGTAACTGGATGGTCGAGGTTGTTGATTCAGAAAACAGGCAGCTCGTTTCAAAATCCTTTCAGGCTTTATAAATAAAAAGATCAATTTGAATTTAAGTCATTTCTTTGTCATGACTGATGTATTGACTCAGATAAGTTGAATATCGTCTTGTCCACTGAAGTACATTGAATTCCCTGTTGCCGTATAATGCCAAAAATTGTACGCTAAAATGCCTGTATACCAGAAGTTTAAAGGCCTGTTGATTTTCAGTCACTCCTGAGCCAGGAACATTTATGGTATTAATTCAGTGCCATGAATGCATGATTATTCTCGTATCTGTATCAATTGCACAACACCAGTGCTAGCTGACACTGTTTGTTGTCAGCCAGATATTGATATCCATGCAACACTTCTGACAGCTTGCTTTGCGATTGAGACATTCAGCTCAACATTCGCACCCTCAAAAGATTAATGAATCAAACACCTGCACAACGTACACCTCTATACTCACTACATGTAGAATTGGACGCCAAAATGACCAGTTTTGGTGGCTATTGTCTACCGGTCAGCTACCCAACCGGAATCATTAAGGAACATTTGCATACACGCTCTAAGGCAGGGTTGTTTGATATTTCGCATATGGGCCAAATCTGCTTATCTGGCCAGCACATTGATGATGAATTGGAGACACTTGTTCCTGGAAATCTCAGCGACTTAAATAATAACAGTCTACGCTATACAGTTCTCACCAATCAGTCAGGTGGCATTATTGATGATTTAATCATCAGCCGCATTAATAACCAGTGGATTCTAGTTGTCAATGCGTCAAATAAATATCAGGTTTATGAGTATATTTGCAGACATATCGCTGATAATATTCAAACTGAACTCCTCAATCAAGAATGTATGCTTGCATTGCAAGGACCAGCAGCAGCAACGGTAATGCAGTCATTTGTCAGCGACGGGCTTGATGACATTGCATTTATGACTGTCAGAGCAGTAGAACTTGCAGATATTCCCTGTCGGCTAAGTCGATGTGGGTATACCGGAGAAGATGGTTTCGAAATTTCAGTTCATCGTGGCCAGGTTCAACAATTAGCCAGTCTGCTGCTCAATCATCCAGATGTTTTGCCGATTGGTCTGGGCGCCAGAGATACACTCAGGCTTGAAGCCGGACTCTGTTTATACGGACAGGATATCGATACATCGACAACACCAGAAGAAGCCGGGTTAAGCTGGGTGATTGATCGAAACTATCTAAAAAACAACGGCAAGCGACCAAAGTTTCCCGGACACCGATTGATTCTTGAGCACATTCAAAATGGAACTGAGCGGCAGAGAATTGGATTGATCGCAAGCGGACGTATTTCAGTTCGAGCAGGAACAGAGCTCTATGATGATCACGAGAAACTTGCTGGTGTAGTCACCAGTGGCGGGTATGCGCCAAGCCTTGGTAAACCTATCGCAATGGCTTATGTCAAACAAGACTATACAGAAACAGGTTCTGTGCTGGTTGCCAAGACCAGAGGACGTGCGATCGAAACCCAAGTCACGCCTATGCCGTTTGTGTCTCACCGGTATTATCGGTCTTAGTGCTTAACCCTTAACCAGTTATTTGTTTTTTAATGACAACAGTAAAATAATCAGTGTCATGATTATCAGCTCAATCGGATGATTGTAAATGCATGAATTTTCAATTCAGGAGGGTTGTTGTGCCTGACACACATTTATCTCTGGAAGAATTTGAACAGCGAGGCGATTTCATTCGTCGTCACATCGGTTCCAATTCTGCTCAAATCAAGGAGACTCTTCAGTATCTTGAACTTGATTCACTTGAAGAACTGATTGAAACAGTCTTCCCTGACAATATTTTGAGTGGGCAGTCATCGGCTTTGCAATCGAATTTCAGTGAACAAGCCGTCAACACCTATATGCGCAAGATGAGAAAACGCAACAAGGTGTACACCTCCATGATCGGCATGGGGTATTACAACACCATTACGCCAGCGGTGATCAAGCGAAATGTATTGGAAAACCCAGGTTGGTATACCGCTTATACGCCCTATCAGGCAGAGGTCAGCCAGGGTCGTCTTGAAGCACTGAGTAATTTTCAGCAAATGATTATGGATCTGACAGCGATGGAACTGGCTAATGCATCCATGCTGGATGAAGCGACAGCTGCTGCTGAAGCCATGACCATGAGCAAGCGAATCACCAGCAAATCATCCTCAATGTATTTTGTCGATCAGGATTGCCATCCCCAAACTATTGCCGTAGTTAGAACCCGAGCAGAAAATCTGGGGTATACAATCATCATTGGTAATCCCTGGAGCGATGATCTGGATACTCAATCTGTATTTGGAGCGCTGGTTCAATATCCCGGATCCAGTGGTGAAGTCAACCCCTTGCAACCAGTCGCCGATCGCTTGCATTCGCATCAAGCTTGCCTAACAGTTGCGGCAGACTTATTAAGCCTGGTGTTACTGAAACCGCCGGGTGAGCAGGGTGCAGATATTGTTGTCGGCAGTGCACAACGGTTTGGGGTACCGATGGGTTATGGTGGTCCGCATGCAGCATTTTTTGCGACCCACGATAGGCACAAGCGTGCTGTGCCGGGACGTATCATTGGATTGTCCAAAGATAAGTCTGGCAAACCCGCTTTTCGTATGGCACTGCAAACCAGAGAACAACATATACGGCGTGATAAGGCGACATCGAATATTTGCACATCGCAAGCCTTGCTGGCAGTAATCTCGGGTTTTTATGCGATTTATCATGGAGCCAAAGGCTTGAGGTTGATTGCAAACAGGGTTCGCCGCTTGACCCAGATTACCGCGCTTGCATTACAGGAGTCTGGGTATTCCATTCAAAATCGAATTTTCTTTGACACCTTGACTGTTCACGCGCCGGGTCAAGCCAGACGCATTGCTGCCAAGGCCAGGGAAGCTGGAATCAATTTACGCATCGTTGATGCCGACAGGCTGGGGATTGCACTGGATGAAACCACAGGACGTAATGATATCCGCGCTTTGCTGAAAGTGTTTTGTTCTCAGACTGATTTTAAACTCAGTGAACTGGATCAACGTGTCAGCGATACGATCCCTCAATCATTGAAACGTTCCAGTCTGTTTCTGACTCATCCTGTGTTTGAAATGTATCATTGTGAAACTGAAATGATGCGTTATATGCGCTGGCTGGCACGTCGGGATATCGCTCTCGATCGATCCATGATTGCTCTGGGCTCGTGTACCATGAAGCTTAATGCAGCAACCGAGCTGCAAGCGCTGTCCAGATATGAATTCAGTGCCATGCACCCGTTTGCTCCTCTGGAACAGGCGCAAGGCTACCAGCAGTTGTTTGAAGAGCTGGAAGTGATGTTATGCGGTCTGACCGGATTCAATGCGTTCTCGTTGCAACCCAATGCCGGATCACAAGGTGAATATGCCGGACTACTGGTCATCAAACGCTTCCATCAGATCAGGCAGCAAGGTCACAGAAACATCTGCCTGATTCCAGCTTCCGCGCATGGAACCAACCCTGCCAGTGCTATCCTGGCCGGATTGCAAGTTGTCGTTGTCTCATGTGACGATTGCGGTAATATCAGTGTAGAGGATCTGCAACACAAACTGCTGGAATTTGGCAGCAATCTTGCGGCATTAATGATCACGTACCCATCAACCCACGGGGTATTTGAAGAGGCGTTTTGTACCATCTGCGATATGGTACATGAAGCAGGTGGACAGGTGTATCTGGATGGAGCAAATTTCAATGCTCTGGTTGGTTTATGTCAGCCGGGTTTGCTGGGTGCTGATGTTGCGCATATTAACCTGCACAAAACCTTCAGCATTCCACATGGGGGAGGCGGGCCTGGCATGGGTCCGATTGGGGTCAAATCCCATCTTGCACCGTTTTTACCGGATCACCCGGTTGTTGAAGGTGTAAATCCGGCAGCCGGAAAACAGAAAACAATCGGAACCATAGCTGCAGCACCCTGGAGTTCTGCAAGCATTCTGACAGTTTCCTGGGCATATATTGCCATGATGCGTGCCAGTGGTTTGAAACGCGCCACCCAGGTTGCTATCCTCAATGCCAACTATATTGTCAAACGCCTTCAAACATATTACCCGATATTGTATACAGGCAAGAATGATATGGTTGCTCATGAATGCATCATTGATCTGCGAGAGATTAAAAAGCGCACAGGAATCACTGTAGACGATATCGCCAAACGCCTGATTGACTTTGGGTTTCATGCGCCAACGGTTTCGTTTCCAGTTGCTGAAACCATGATGATCGAACCGACTGAGAGCGAAAACAAGCGTGAAATTGACCGCTTTTGTAATGCTCTGATTGCTATTCGGGAAGAAATTAAGGCAATAGAAACCGGTGAAGCTGACCTGAAAAATAATCTATTGGTCAATGCGCCTCATACTCATGAACTGTTACTGGACGAATTCTGGCCGTTTCCCTACTCACGGAAACAGGCATTTTATCCTCTCCAGGATATTCGCGAAGACAAGTACTGGCCACCTGTCGCTCGCATTGATAATGCGTATGGGGATAGACATTTGCACTGCTCATGTGCACCAATGGACGCTTATCAAAACCAGAGTTGAAGCATTTAAACACTGATAATTCACAGACTTGTATAAAAAAACAGTTGTCTGAAAGCAAGCAATCTGGTTCAATCAAATACTGCTCCAGATTATAACCATTTTACAGACAGGTCTGTGATTTTCAGATAAAACAAAAGCGTACCAATTTATGGGTTCTCAGCTCTCACGTTTTGTACAGGAAGATATCTGGTTATTGTCAGATAAGGATTTATCGGTTCAGCAGCGTTTTGGCGTTAACCTGCTGAAAGTCATCTTACTCTCAATTCAGGGATTCAAAAAAGACGATTGTCCACTACGGGCATCTGCTCTAACCTTATATACATTACTGTCAATTGTGCCTGTGATTGCCTTGTTGTTCGGTGTCGCCAAAGGCTTCGGGTTCGAGAAAAAACTTGAAGAACGTTTACTTGAACAGGCATCTGAGCATGACACCATGATGCTTCAGGTTATCGAATTTTCCCAGAACATGTTAGCCAATACCAAAGGCGGTGTGGTGGCTGGGATTGGTATCATTGTGTTGTTCTGGTCTGTGATCAAAGTGATAGGAAATATCGAAGAATCATTCAACTTTATCTGGAAAATTCATAAAGACAGACCACTGGCACGTAAACTGAGCGATTACCTGTCTTTGATGATGTTGGCCCCGGTATTGATGATCGCGTCCAGCAGTATCAATGTGTTTATTAAAACTAAAATAACCTGGCTGATTGAGGTTATACAACTGCCTGAATTTGGTACTAAACTGGTATTGTTTGCAATGGGTTTCACGCCATTGCTGATTCTGTCCTTGCTGTTTACGTTTATTTTTCTGTTTATGCCCAATCAGAAAGTGTCAATAAAAGCAGGTGTGATCGCAGGAATTGTCACTGCGATACTGTATCAAATGGTGCAATCCGCGTATTTAAGTCTGCAAATCGGTGTATCCAGTTACAATGCGATTTATGGCAGTTTTGCCGCGTTACCATTATTTTTAATCTGGTTACAGATTGGATGGATGGTTGTTCTGTTTGGTTGTGAAATCGCATTTTTTGTTCATAATTTTGAAAGTTACCGACATAACAAGAAATTTTCCAATTTAAGTTTTGCTTTAAAAAAATCCATTGCAGTTCAAGTGCTTCATGCCATCATCTCGCGCTTTTCAAATGGACAGCAAGCACCTGATACTGTGACCATTGCCAGTGAATTGCAACTCCCTGTTTCAATCGTACAATCCAGTCTTTCAGCGTTGGAGGATTGCGGGCTTGCGGTTGCATTAAATGCAGATGATAACGAAGAAGTCTGCTTTCAACCCGGGCGCGATATCAACAAAATCAGTATCGCCAGCGTCAAAGAAGCTCTTGAAACTTCAGGCCAAAACGTGGTTCCAGGAACTAAAAGTGATCAACAGATAACCAGAATCAATCAATACAAGGACGATCATTTAATCAGGGACTTTTAACACGACCAAATAGCAAAAAATCTCAGATATGGCATGTAAATTTTCACAGCATACATGTGTAATATTCACGCCATAAAACACAGGTAAACTCTCCTGACTGTGCGTTTATAAGGGGTAAGCGCTGCAACAGCAGCTGTTACTTCACAGTTAGAAAAGAGGTGCCTGTAATGCATTATCAAGATACATTTATTGACAACAGCGGATATTCGACTGACAGCTATAACGAAACTTTCACCGATATGGAATTCAGTATCGATTCCTTCTGTGACGAGCAGGAAGCTTTTAATCACCTGCAAATCGATCTGCTGGATTTGGAAATTCTGGATATGAGTATTCTAGAAGATACAGAAGATCAAATAAACTGATGCTGATCTTTTTAATCATGACAACAAATTATAACCGGCCTGTAGCATTGTTTCACAGGTCGGTACCCGAAAATTAGAAGTTACTGGTTGCATAATTGATAGATTAATCCCCCCCAGAACCTTTCCGACTTGTTCCCGCCTTATTGACCCCATAACAGTGTAAGATAACAACTAGCATATTTTCGATTAACAAACAATTTTATACTACAAATTGGAGTTTTAATTCTTGAGTTGTTGCCTGAATGTGTCAATCAAAAAATTGCGAATGACAAAATAGTGGTAAGGTTGAATCTTTGTTTACAGGATTTGACAAATTTTATCTCTTAAATACTGTATACATTTAATGGCTAAATTTAAAATCCATTTTAATAATTTTAAAAATATTTCTTAGATTCAACTTATCAGTGCAATTCATTTTAATAGAATTGAAAGAATCAGCTGAACTATAATTCAAACTTTTTCAATCCAACCAAAAATGAGGAATCATATGAACACATAGAGTCAGCTGACTTAAGTACAACGCTATCAGATTGAAGTCTTGAAGAAAGCAAAAAAAGCTCAGGACGAAATAGTCGCCCCTGAAAATACATTAACCCATTGAAAAAATGAAAGAATACTGAAATTAACCCGGGAATAAATTGCAAGAAACTGGTAAAATAAACCTTAGTTTCTTGCAAATAAATTCCAAAGAATGAAGCCAAAATATCAGGAACCCAGCGGCCAGACCGATTTGTTTAACACCCGCCTTGTCGATTTTCTCAATCAACGCCACGAACTGGTGTTACTTGCCACGGTAATCGACTGGAAGACACTGGATAGTGAGTTTGGTCAGTTTTTTGAGCCTGTTAACGGTGCGCCTGCACTCCCGACTCGATTGGTTGCCGGGCTACATTACCTGAAACATGCCTTTGGGTTATCTGATGAAGCCGTTGTCGAGCGCTGGGTTGAGAATCCCTACTGGCAGTTGTTCTGTGGTGCAGAGTATTTCCAGCATGAGTTACCGTGCCATCCGACCTCATTGACCAAATGGCGTCAGCGCATTGGTGAGGAAGACTGTGAGTGGATGTTATCGATAACCGTTCAGGCTGGGGTGAAAACCAACACTGTGAAACGGTCCGACATGACATCCGTCACGGTTGACACGACCGTTCAAGAGAAAGCCATCACCGACCCAACAGATGGCAAACTGTACGAACGCTGTCGCCAACATCTGGTGCGGCAGGCTAACACTCATTCCATTGATTTGCGTCAAAATTACAATCGGGTTGCGCCACGCTTGCTGTTTCAGGTGAATCGCTACAACCACGCCAAACAAATGAAGCGTAAACGGCGTGCACTGAAAAAGCTGAAGACCGTTGTGGGTCGGGTGTACCGTGACCTGGAACGCCAGTTACCGAAACAACCCATCGATGTTCGATTGGAGCTGCAACCTGTTCTGGACACCACACGCCGTATTTTGGACCAGAAGCGTGAAGACAAACAGAAAATCTACAGCTTTCATGCGCCTGAGGTCGAGTGTATCAGCAAAGGCAAAGTCCACAAGCGCTATGAATTTGGTGTCAAAGTTGGGATTACAGTCACCAATCAAAGCAACTTTGTTCTGGGCGCTCGGAGCTTCCCAGGTAACCCGTATGACGGTCACACCCTGGACTCCTGTTTGGAACAAGCAGAGATTGTCAGTGATGTGAAACCAGAGGAAGCCTTTACTGATCTGGGCTATCGTGGTGTCGACATTGAAGGTGTCAACAGTTACAGAGCCAGACAGAAACGTGGCATCAATACCCGGCGCCTGAAACGGGCATTAAAACGCAGAAATGCGATTGAGCCGGTCATCGGACACATGAAAAACGATGGATTATTAGGTCGAAATCATCTGAAAGGCGAACTCGGTGATGCGCTACATGCCATTCTCTGTGGCGCTGGCCACAACATTCGGTTAATCCTCCGCACCTTGCGGATTTTTTGGCCTGAATTCTGGAGAATGCTCAGGTTGCTTTGGGGTCCAATTGACAAGATTCAGGTGATTTTGGCTTGAGCAGCCCCGGCCTGGATCGGTAAACACGTTTTTTCAGGGACAACGAAATAGCCCGGATTGTTGGTGTATCGACTTCGACAATTTGCCGAGAGCTGAAGCGCAATTCTGAACAACGAGGCTATCGCCCTAAACAAGCTCATATCGAGATCCTCGCTCGAAGAAATACGCCGTCAAAGTGATTAAAATGACGACGGAAGTTATCACCTTGATTGAAACCAAAATTCGATTAGTTTTGGAGTCCTGTACAAGCCATTACTATCAGTCTTGAACGGATTTTCCAGCATGTCCGGGCAGATAAGCGCCAAAGACGAACGCTCTATAAACACCTTCGGCACAGCCACAAAAAGCGTAAAAAAGCAATACGGCTCCAAAGATAAACGCGGTCAAACAAAAAACCGAGTCAGTATTGATGAACGGCCTGTGTTTGTTGAACAAAAAAAGCGCATAGGAGATTGGGAGATCGATACTGTCATTGGTCAAAATCTAAAAAGGGGCCTTGGAGACGATAGTGGACTGTGTGTCCAAGTTCACCTAAATCAAGAAGGTTGATAGCAAACATGCATATGTGGTCATGGGTCTCACTATTACGTTACTGAAGCCATATCTGGGAAAGACCTAAACCTTACTGCGGATAACTGAAATGAATTTACCGGGCATGAACGTATGGCGGAGCAACTCGACGCAGCTGTTTATTTTGCACACCCTTATCTTTCCTGGGAGCATGGACTGAATGAAAACACTAATTGGTTGTTTGGGAGGTGCTTTAAAAATATAACCGATGAACAGGTTAAGGACGTCATGATCAAACTCAACAATCGACCTCGGAAAAGTCTAAACTATAACACGCCTCAAACTGTATTTTTTGGCAATAATGTACTTGGGGTCGCATGGTTAGTAGAATTGTGTTTCGGCGTTGAATCCGCATTATATAAACTATTTGAATATGTATGGAATTAATATTAACTTAAATTCAAATTAATAATTACTATAGTAACAGTTGCTAAATATAATCTATAAAACAATAAAATCGAAAATATATTTGATTGGAGATGGTTTTTCTGTAATTTTTAAAATCTAACTAGTCTATTTAAATATTAATACGATGAAATTTTATTTTCTATGCCCGCATGACCATGTTATAATTAGAAAATGTAAAATTACATTCATTAATGAATAATTGAATATAT
>JAHZJL010000114.1 GCA_022600935.1 Gammaproteobacteria bacterium | reverse complement strand
TACTTGAAAAATGGTGGATAATTGAAGCTACTGGTTGTTCTATCATTTGAAATCAAAATGATACAACCAATACCTCATCTAATTTCTATTTTCAACTCTTTTTAAACCCGATTGCCCTGCACAACAAGGTACGTGTATATTCCTAAGCCAGTTAAACCTGTTATACTGGGGAGCTAATATTTTTTCAGTCTCACTAAGAAAAAACAGGTATCAATTCACCGTTTTTCCAGGATTCATCTGTTATGGATAATTTCACAAGCACTCACAACAACTTGCAACTTGGAGTATCAGGCTATCGTTATGCAGATCTCTATGATCCGCACCGACTTAAGAATCTATTCGAGGACTTCAACGCCTCTCTTCAATCGCAAGACCCTGATCTCTTTACTGAATACCAGGCTTATCATGACTGCAAGGGTGAAGGCATGTCCGCCGAGGCAATTTCTGATGTCCTGGTTAAAACATCGCCCTATGTGAGTGGATTTCTGAGCACTCTGTTTCGCATAGAAACAGAAAAACAAGAGCAAGCCGATAAAACCCGCAATGAAGTTGAGACCATATTCAGCTTTAAGAAACTGGTTGCTTCGTCCAAAAAATTGTTTCGCAAAGACAACCTCGAGGATTGGGATTTTTCTAACATTAATCAATCCGTTAACAGTCTTGCTAAAATATTGTATTCAGGTAACGCTGCTCCCTCAGACAAAGAATTCCGCCTGGCCACTGTTGCAACTGAATTGCAATCTTTGCTTGCCATGCTAAAGCAAGACGGCGAAGCAAACAATACAGCAGCGAATGCGACTCAATCAATTCGCAATCAGTTATGTGCCGATTCAGATGCTGCAACGCAGCTTGCTGACTGTCTAAATCTTTCAGATCCAGCTGAATTTACAGAATCGCTGATTCTTTGCATCCAGCGCTGGGCTCATGCAATCAACACCCTTCCAGAACACCTCAATCTTGTCAGAGGCTGGGTGTCTTTTAAGGCCGCTGAACGCATTGATTTTGAACATCTGGTTCCGGTGCGCGAAGAAACCGCAGCTGGATACACCAAACTCAAGGCTCCAGTAGAGAAACAGCGCTTGCGCGATGGCTTTGGATTAACTGACAAACGGTTTAAATTGCGCCAGGTTTTAAATGAAGTCGATTTGTGCAAATTCTGTCATGACCGAGACGCAGATGCTTGTTCAAAAGGCATGCGCAACAAGAAAACCAATGAATTTCATAATAATCCGCTGGATATCGCTTTAACAGGCTGCCCATTGGAAGAAAAAATCTCCGAAATGCATGTGTTAAAGAATGAAGGCGATAACATTGCAGCATTGGCGCTGGTGGTGATTGATAACCCGATGTGCCCTGGGACAGGCCACAGAATCTGCAATAACTGCATGAAAAGCTGCATTTTCCAGAAAAGTCAGCCGGTTGATATCCCGCAGATTGAAACCAATGTGTTAACAGATGTTTTATTTATGCCCTATGGCTTTGAAATATACAGCTTGCTGACCCGCTGGAACCCACTCAATGTCAAACGACCGTATACACTCCCGTATAACGGCAAAAATGTTCTTGTTGTCGGCATGGGTCCAGCCGGTTATACATTGGCGCACTATCTGATCAATGAAGGATTTGGTGTCGTTGGGATTGACGCACTTAAAATCGAGCCGCTACCAGAATCGCTGCGCGGCAATGCTGATCTGGCTCCAGAGCCTGTCAAAGACTTCAACACATTGTATGAAGACCTTGATAAGCGCACCATTTTAGGCTTTGGTGGCGTTGCCGAGTATGGAATCACTGTGCGCTGGGATAAAAACTTTCTCAAAGTCATCTATCTAACCTTATCTCGTCGTCAACAATTCAGTTGTTACGGTGGCATCCGCTTTGGCGGTACATTGACAATCGAAGATGCCTGGGAACTGGGATTCCATCATATTGGTATCGCCGCTGGCGCAGGTCAACCAACAGTCATTAACCTGAAAAACAATCTGGCACGGGGAATCCGCAAAGCCTCCGATTTTCTGATGGCATTACAACTCACGGGTGCAGCCAAACAGGGTACACTGGCCAACCTGCAGATGCGTTTACCAGCCGGAATAATCGGCGGCGGATTAACAGCTGTCGATACAACAACTGAGGCAATGGCATATTATCCAATTCAGGTAGAAAAAATAACTGACCGCTATACCATCATCTGCTCCAGTATAGGCGAACAAGCATTCCGCAGGCGATTTGACGAAGAAGAAATCATTATTCTTGATGAATTTCTTGAACATGGCAAAGCAATCAAGGCTGAACGCGAAAGAGCCCAGCAAGTCGGCGAGCAACCAGACTTTCAGAGCCTGGTTGAAAAATGGGGAGGCGTTACGCTGTTTTATCGCAAAGGCATGTACGACTCACCGGCTTATCGGCAAAATCACGAAGAAGTCAGCCTTGCCCTGGAAGAACGCATCAGCTGGGTGGAAGGCATGAGCCCAGTTGAAGCGATCACAGATGATTATGGACATTTGAGCTCAGTTCTGTTCGACAAACTGGAAAAAACCGATGGTCGATGGTCAACAACAAACCAGCAAATCGATGTCCCGTTAAAATCCCTGTATATTGCAGCCGGAACTGCGCCAAACACAATTTATGAAGATGAATTTCCCGGTACATTTGAAAAAGACTGGAAGTTTTTCAAACGCTTTGAACTGGAAACCAGTCATGCAGAGCAAAAACTGGTTATACCGCCTGAAAATGATTATCCAGAACCCAAAATTGACTACCCTGCGCCGTTAACCTCTTATCAGCGTGACGGTAAATTTATCAGCTATTACGGTGATAATCATCCAGTATATGCTGGAAACGTGGTCAAGGCCATGGCCAGCGCCAAAGATGGTTACCCTTATATTGTTCGCTTGTTTGAAAACGAACTCTCAGGGCTTTCCAGTGATGGCCAGACTCAGCGAGACCAATCACTAAAGGAATTTCAGCAAACGCTCAATCAACAATGGCAAGCCACTGTTAAAGAAGTCCATCGTCTAACCCCAACAATCATTGAAATTATTGTTCATGCTCCTATGCAAGCACGTGGATTTCATCCAGGACAATTTTATCGGGTACAAAACCTGGACTCGTTAGCGCCGGTTGTTAACGGAACCAGCTTAACCGCCGAAGGGCTGGCCTTGACGGGCGCATGGGTCGACGAGGAACAAGGCCTGATTTCACTCATCACACTTGAAATGGGCAGCTCTTCACGCTTGTGCGCTTACTGGAAACCTGGCGATCCGGTTGTGGTCATGGGTGTCACTGGTACACCAACGGAAATACCCCGAAACAAGACAATCTGCCTGGTAGGTGGAGGATTGGGTAACGCTGTGTTGTTCTCAATTGGCAAAGCAATGCGCTCTGTTGGCAATAAAGTCATCTACTTTGCTGGTTATAAAAGCAGTTTCGATTTATTCAGGGTCGAGGATATCGAACAAGCGTCAGACTGTATTGTATGGTCTGTAGACCCAGGCGAAGATGTTGAAGCAATCCCGACAACCCGCTCGCAAGATAAATCATTTATCGGTAATATCCTGCAAGCAATGGAGGCCTATGCGACGGATCAGTTGGGAGAACAACATATTCCCTTAAATGAAGCAGATTTAATGATCGTGATTGGCTCAGACCGGATGATGGCCGCTGTACAACATGCGCGCAACAACCAGCTAAAACCATACCTAAAACCTGAACATGAAGCAGTAGGATCAATTAATTCACCGATGCAATGCATGATGAAAGGTGTCTGCGCTCAATGTATGTGTAAACATATCGATCCAGACACAGGAGAAGAAAGTTTCGTCTATAGTTGTTTCAACCAGGATCAAAATCTACAAGAAGTGGATTTTAATCATTTACATGCGAGATTAAGGCAGAACTCTGTACACGAAAAGTTGTCCAATTCTTGGCTTGATCATTTACTTAGTGAAATGCCGCCGCACCCATAGATTTGGTGCAAAAATACATTATTTTATAGGGAGAGAGCAAATAATAGTTTGCAATCGTAAAGTAGATAGTGTATTTAATCGGCCTTGATAAAAAAATACAATCCTGAAATAGGAGAATACAAATGACTGATCTTCATCAAAACGCCCCCGACATGCCGTTCAGTTTTGAACCAGTAAAGATTAAAGAGGGGGAAGAGTATATGAGCTTACCTCAGCGTTTGCATATCAAAGAAATACTGACCAACTGGAAACAAAGCCTGATGTCAGGCGTTGATGATACTGTGCTACATATGAAAGATGACGCAGCAAATTATCCAGACCCAAATGATCGCGCATCACAAGAGTCTGATTTCAGCATTGAACTGCGGACTCGTGATCGTGAACGCAAACTCATCAAAAAAATTGACGAGGCGTTACGTAATCTGGAATCTGAAGATTACGGTTATTGCGAAGACTGTGGTACTGAGATTGGAATAAGACGCTTGGAAGCACGTCCAACAGCTAATCTATGTATTGACTGCAAAACACGCGATGAAATTCGCGAAAAACAAATGGCATCTGGATGATGGCAGCGCGAAAATTCAAACACAGAGTTATCTAGAAGGCTGTCCGAGAATAGAAAATCGACTGCGGAAAAGCTGGGTTTGAGCTGATTTCTCCATTATTTTCGTTAAATAGCGCAACTATTCGCCTCAAATAATGAAAAAATCAGCTTCAAACCAGCTTTCCCTCGCTACGACTCCTATTCTC
>JAHZJL010000113.1 GCA_022600935.1 Gammaproteobacteria bacterium | reverse complement strand
CTATCTTCGGGGTTGTTGATGACTTTAAACGCTGTCTGCTATAAAAGTGTCCAAGTGAACAGTTTTTGAATCGAGGAGATTTTTTTGATGCTTCGAGACGAATAGTTGGGCTGTTTAACGAGAAACAGCGAAACAATACATCGATTTCAAGGGTTTTGCAGCTGTTATCTTTTTAACCGCACAGCTTCCTGGTTTGATTAAGTCAGTATCAGGCAACACGAACGGGTCGTGCGCGTATTGATGCCAGCACTAACACCAGTACACCACAAATAATTGACAGAATACTGGTTATTCTCAATAAGGAGAAATCCTCGTCAAACACAAAATAACCAGCCAGCACTGAAACAACTCGCTGAGTCACTGCAACAATCGGTACAGTTACCGAAATATTACCGTGAGAATATGTCATTTGCAGGCACAACCAGCCAACAGCGCCAAAAAAGAACATCGCTATAAACGGCCAGGATTGAATAAAACTCGAGACGCTGGACAATGAAAATATCGAGAATCCGCCTAATTCATCACTGACCAGATTGGTTGTCGTTTTCAGGTATATTTCCAGTGACCCAAAACAAATTCCTGTACACAAAGCAAAAAATATTTCGTAATTTGTTTCCGAGCTATAGACTCTGGCAGCCAGCACCAAAGAAATAACAGCGGTAACTGCAAACACAGTCATAACAATCAGCACTTTATAATTGGTTGCATGACCTGATACCGGGTCCGGCACAATCAACAGCAATACAGTCCCGATAATCACAATTGCCACACCAATCCACTGCAATTGACTGAGCATTTCTTTCAGCCAGTAATGCCCCAGAATCAGAATTAATACATATGACAGATTCAGAAAAGAATAAACAATAGAAATATCCAGTCTGGATTGAATCTGAATCATGGCAATATTGGCAAGACCACTCATCGCCACACCTAACACCCAGATTTTTCGGTGAATTAGAAATTCGAACAAACGACTCAATGAAAATGAGCCGGCAACAGCGTTCTGAAGGCCGATTTTGCAGAAAATGGCGCTGAACGCATACATGATGCTGCATAAAAAAGCAGCGAATGAATAGGCAATCATTGAAACCTTTTAACTTCGAATGGGACTTGCTCTGAGGTATCTACAGGAAACAAGTTTAACCCGGTTTGTTTGCTCTTTTATTGATGTATATCAAGTCTTCGATCAATTGTCGAAAAAGAATTTGTGTTGTGCCAATTCGTTCAATATTGCGGATGTAACTATCCGGGTAGTTTTTGAATGTCTTGACAATACAAACCGTTAAGTCGGGTAAAACCCTGAAATTATAGCATAACAGATCGACTTGACAGTGATGTTTCAAATCCTGATTAACAGCACAAAGAATATTTTGAGAAATAGAAATGATCTCTGTTAGAACCTGTTTAAGATCTTGCTGAATGGCGTATTGTGGCGTTAAAAGTGGACTCAATATGCTGTGCGTTTTCGCCCACTTTAGCCCAGCACTCCACCCATAGATCAAAATATTGAACAGGGTCTTAACTATTTTTCGAATTGAATTGAGCAGACTGGATCAACAAATTCTTATCCAGGTTTTGATTGGTTTTGAGCCAGATAGTTTTGATAATGCTGTTCCCAGGTCTTGAGATTTTTTTTGGCATCAACAACATATGCGCTTTTTTGTAGCAAAAACAGCAGCAACCTGTTTGCAATTCTGCCCGCAATCTTCATGGGTCGGTCGACATCAAGAAACAGAATCACCCGCTCCTCGTCAGTATTGTTATGAACTTCATGTTCAAATGAATCATCCAGGACTACGCAGCGTCCTTCTTGCCAGTTAAAATTGACATCAGCCACACGCATGGTGCAATTCTTAAAGTCTTTGGGAATCTTCAAGCCCAGCTGGACACGTAATACCGCTTTTGTCACACCTTTGTGCGCCGGGATATGGTAACCAGGAGCCAATATCGAAAACCAGGCATTCTGTAATCCTGGAATGGTATCCAGAATAGCATCGGTCTTCGGACAACGCTGGCAATTGATTTGGCATTTTTCACGAAAAACCCAGATTGGAAACGTTTGCCAGTTTTTACCTTTGGAAATTCGTGCTTGATCCGGTGAAATCTCATGAAAAGCAGGAATCAATTCTTTGTCGAGCAAAACCTCATCCAGCTCCAGGCGAATCGCTTGCCAATTGTCCTCCAGGGTTGTAACCCAATCAAACTGGTTCGCATCAAATACCGGGACATCACCAACCAAAGACTGATTTGCCATAAAATCGTTGGCGATGGAACGAATAATCGATTTTCCTATTTTTTTGACCCAGCGCCGCCTCATTTGTGTCATTCGACTTAACCAGGTGTTGTTCAGATTCTCGTGTTGTTCGGTGTTGTGATTGGCCAAAAATCCAGTCTCCGTATAAAAATCAGCGTTTTTTTAAGCTGTGATGTTCACATTGCTGTCAACACTACCCAATTTTTTAAAAAATGTCACTTGAATTCACCGCAACATATCGCAGTCAGCAAAACAGTGAATGAGAGTTTATTTTCCACACCCTTTTGCTGAATTCATGGATTTCTCTGCATCATTTATCCACAGGGTCAGAACATCTATACAGGGTGACACCTGGCGCAAACAGTCTTCATGAAAACACAGGGTCATGTTCAGAAATAATCAAAAAATCATAACGTTATCATTAACTAAAAGTATACAAGCATTTTAGTGTCTACGACTCACCCTATCATGACTGTTGCTAACCACGCACCAGTCAATCCGCACAAAGCCATTCCAACCACTACTGCCAAGGCCCTGGACAATACCTGTAACGAATATCATTCACACAATCTTGGACTATAGTTTTGAGTGCAGCACTAAAATTTTCCCAACTTCAAAAAATAATCGAGGGACATATGCGATGGCGGAAAAAATAGAGTATGATGTCATAATACTGGGCGCAGGCCCTGCCGGGGCTTCACTTGCATCCGAATTATCCAAAGACCTTAATGTTTTAATCTTCGATAAAAAGGAGCAATTTGAAGAGACGACAAAAAGCTGGTTGATTCCGGACATGGCCATCAACATTGGTGAAGCAGACGATATTCGTCCATTCATGAAAAATGGCGTCACTCGCTTTCTGGCCGATACCTATCAAGGCGTTGATGTGCAGTGGGATGCCCACTTGAAATATCATTTTGCCCAGGAACATGCGTTGCTGAACTACTGGGGAGATGGCATCAAGGCCAATGGTTCGGAAATTCGCCTCGGTTGCTGGTATCAGGATTCATTTGTAACCCGGGACGGCGTGGTTGTCAGCACATCACAAGGCGAGTTCAAAGGCAAGTTACTGATTGACGCATCCGGTGGCCATTCACCGATTCGCGCCAAATACTCGTTAACCAATGATTGGTACTGGTGGTCTGTCTGTGGCGCCATTGTGGAATTCCCGGATGGTTTGCCTGAAGGGATGCAAGTCGGCGATTATCAGCTTTGGCAGACTTTCCGAGACACAAACGTTAATGCCAATGAATCATTAAGTCACGGCCGACCGGTCTGGGAATATGAAATTCTGGATGAAAACACTGCATTTGTGTTTATTTTTTATCTGGGTAAAGATCGTATCCCGCTGGACAGTATGCAACGTGTCTTCAACCATGTGTTACGGGAAGAGGGCTCAACGTCTGAATTCCACAATTCAGTGATTGTTGAAGAAAAACATGGCTGGTATCCTTCAGGCGGCCCTCATTCCCAAAAAGTCACTGGAGACAGGGTTGCGTTTGTGGGAACAGCCGGGTGCTGGACAACCCCGTGTGGCTGGGGCGTGTCGTTCATCGTGGCCAATTATAAAAACTACGCGAAGAAACTGATCAAAGCTGTACACAACGATGCATTGTCTCAAAAGGAATTAAATACATTAATTACGATGTCGGCGCGCACCAAGTTTCAGGTGCTGGTTGACCAGATTGCGACACATTTCCTGTCCTTTGCTTCAGCTGATCAACTCAATGATTTCATTCGGTTGTTTGATCCCAAGGGACCGCTAGGGGATGCCGGGCCACTGATGTGCGAAAAACTGTTCACGCTGACAATCAGTGAACATGAAGCCATTGACTTTCTCAAGCAAGTCATCACCAGTGTCGGTGGTAAGGCATTGGCCCAGAACATCCCGAAAGAGGATTACTTATTGCTGTTGGGCCTGGTGGAAGAAGGCATTGAAGTCGCAGTTGTGGATGCCATCAACAAGGGTATGGACTTTTTCAAACACAACAAGGAAAAAGTTCACGAGGGAGAAGGCTCGGCGTTTGCAATTACCGGGTAAACACTATAAGGGGGTGCATGATGAATCAGATTAACAACTATCAATTAATTCAAATCAGCCATTTTTTTCAGGCATTGTCGTGCGCCCTCTTACTACACCTGATACGAATCAGCACAATACACTAGCCTGTTTACAACCAATATCTACCAACTGTACTCGCTTCAGTACAGCATCATGAGCGCAGACCAATCAGCTAAGTCATTTGTAAAACAATCAGGTTATGCAACTGGATTTTAGCGATTACGACATCGGTGAGCTGTTCAGGGAATCATCCAAAACCCTGGTGTACCACGGTACACGCCTGTCTGATAACAAACCAGTCATTATCAAAACCCTGAATCAGGAGTATCCATCAAAACAGGATATCGCCAGATTCAATTACGAATACTCAATTCATCACTTACTCTCTGATATAAAAGGGGTTGTCAAAACTGATGGCTTGATCGAGATCGATAACAAACCGGCTCTGGTTATGGAATACATTTCCGGTGGCGAGCTGTCTTCCCAACTTGATTTGAGCAGATCTGATTATCTGGATCGATTTTTCGAAATCGCTATGCAGATTGTCAAAACACTGGGTGACATTCACCAGAAATTTATCATCCATAAGGACATCAATCCGCATAATATTCTTTGGGATGAACACTCTCAACACATCAAAATCACTGATTTTGGAATTGCCACTGAACTGTCACGCCAAAAACAGCATTACAACACCAATCTGCTAAAAGGCTCGCTGCCCTATATTTCTCCTGAACAAACCGGGCGCATGAACCGCTCTATTGATTATCGAACAGATTTCTACTCTCTGGGTGCAACATTTTATAATCTGTTAAATGGCGATCATGCGTACGATGTCAGCTCTGACGAGCCCATGGCATGGATTCATTGCCATATCGCCAAACAACCCAAACCGTTATCAATCTCCAATCCATCAGTGAAAATTGCATTATCAGCGATTATTAACAAGCTGATGGCAAAAAATGCCGAAGACCGCTATCAAAGCTCAGCCGGACTGTTTTTCGATCTGGAGTTGTGCCGAACACAATGGCAGGACAAAGGCGCTATCGATGAATTTTCTCCTGGCCTTGAAGATACCAGCGACCGCTTTGAAATTCAGCAAAAACTGTATGGCAGAGAACCTGAAGTCAAGGCGCTGATGGATGCGTTCTCCGATATTCAAATCGGCGCAGGTCGCATGTTTCTGGTCAGCGGTTATTCGGGCATTGGCAAATCGGCTCTAATCAACGAAGTCCATAAGCCAATCGTTGCCCGGCAAGGCTATTTTATCAGTGGCAAATTTGACCAATATCAGCGTAATATCCCCTATTCTGCTGTCGCCAATGCATTTCGCGGACTGATGAAGCAATTACTGAGTGAAAGCCAGGACAACCTGCTTGAATGGAAACAGCAATTACTCGACATACTCGGCCCCAACGGTCAGGTCATGATCGACATCGTTCCGGAACTGCAGCAAATCATCGGTCCTCAACCCAAAGTCCCGCATCTTGGAACCGAAGAAAACCAGAACCGTTTTAACAGTGTTGCCTTGAAATTCCTGCTGCTGTTCACGCGCAAGGAAAAACCACTGGTCATGTTCATCGATGACCTGCAATGGGTAGACTCTGCAAGCCTGAATCTGATCACCCTGTTTATGCTCAGCAAGGAGCACAGTCATTTTCTGTTTCTCGGTGCTTATCGCGACAATGAAGTTGACCAGCATCATCCGTTTATCGTCGCTGTGGACAACCTGAAACAATCTGGCGTTACAATATCAGACTTATCACTACAGCCTTTGAAGCTGGAACATGTCAGCAACCTGGTTTCTGAATCACTGCACACGGATTTGCAACAATCACTCGAACTGGCCGAGCTGATCATCAAAAAAACCGCAGGCAACCCGTTCTTTATCAATCAATTCCTGAAAAATGCCTATGAAACCGGATTAATTTCATTTGACCTGGTCAAAAAATCCTGGATCTGGGACTTGCAGTCCATCGATCAACAGCAAAGCGCCGATAACGTGATTGACCTTGTGGTCTTGAAAATGGACAGACTGCCCGCCGAAACACAGAGTCTGATCAAGCTCGGAGCCTGCATCGGCAACCAGTTTGACCTGCAGACATTGTCAATCATCAGCGAACAATCCCTGGTCAGCGTTGCAAAGGGATTATGGCCTGCAGTTAAAACCGGTTTATTGCTGACTGAAGGCGATAACCATGCAATGTTAAAAGGGCTTGCCGATGACGTTCACCATCTGGACACCGAATTCAGCCTGGTCCATGAACGCTTTCTTCATGATCGCGTCCAGCAAGCCGCTTATTCACTGATCGACCAGGACCACAAACAGCAAGTCCATCTGGATATCGCCCGCTTGCTACTGGAGAAAATCCCTCAACAGGAACTCGACAACCATAATTTCGATATCGTTGAGCATTACAACCAGAGTATCGATCTGATCGACAGCGATCAGGAACGCCTGCAACTGGCACAACTGAATCTCAAAGCCGGCGAAAAGGCAAAAGAAGCGACAGCTTATGCGCCGGCGCTGGAGTATTTCAATAAAGCCACACAATGCCTGAAATCCTATAATCCTGAACACCATCACACACTGCGTTTTAAAATCGACATCGGCCGAATTGAGTGTCACTTCCTGCTCAGTGATCCCGAGCCCGGCCTCAAGCTGTCAGACGATTTACTCAAGCGCTGCCAGCATATCGATGAGAACGTTGAATTAAACAATATTCTGATTCTTTACTACGGTGGTTCGGGGCAAATGGATCAGGCCATTGATATTGCCTTGTCATCCCTGCGCTTTTTTGATGTCAAGCTGCCGCGTAACCCAAATCTTTTGCAACTCATGATGGAACTGGGTCGAGCCAAGCTCAGGCTGGGCTTCAAAAGCGCAGAGGACTTAAAGAATCTTCCTGCCATCAGTGATGAAAAAATCCATATTGTCTTCAGTTTATTGAAAGAGTTGATTGCTCCGACCTATTTGCAAGGCCTCACCAATTTACTGCCTTATATAATATTGCGCATGTTCAATTTGAACCTGAAACATGGTAACGGGCCGGTTTCCTCGTTTACGTATGCAGGTTATGCATTGTTGTGGGCCAAACTGGATAATTTCAAGGAATCGCACCGGTTTGGCGTTCTGGCCATGGAATACAATAAACAGATCGACAATCCTCCGATGGAGGCCCGCTGTTACTTTATGGCGACCAGTTTCGCTTTATATTGGCGCCAGCCATTTGTTGAATCCCAATTACCGCGTAAAACAGGTTTGCAAAAGCTGATCGATACCGGCGAGTATTTCTGGGCATCGTATATTTACCTGTTTGGTTTTTGGCAGGAAGTGGTGTTGTCAAAATCTATTGATGAATTGCTGACCCTGACTGAACGTGAAATCAGTTTTGCCAGGAAAGCCGGGCAGATAGAGCCTTATTACGTTCATCTGTTACAACGCAATCTGTTCAAAAACTTTGCCGGACAGATTGAAGACCCGGATTCACTGGATTTTGAAACAGGACAGGAACAGGAAGCAATTGCTTATTTTAAGAGCAATGTGACATCGACAATGGGCAGGTTCTACCATGTTGTCTGCCGTTTGGTCTTACACTACCAGAACGAGCAATATCAACAGGCCCTGGACACCGCAAGCCAGGATTTCATTACTGAAGATGTGATCCGTGACGGGACGTTTACCCGTGTGATCTATACATTTTTTACCTGTCTGACAACCCTTGCACTGTCATCCTCCAAGAAAAAACCCAGTGCTGTCCACAAACATTACACACAACGAAAAAACAAACTCAAGCACTGGAATTCTCTATGTCCTGACAATTTTGCCTGTATGTGGCATCTGTTACTTGCAGAAGAAGCTCGCATTAATCATGACACGGCAGTTGCCATCACCCATTACGATCAAGCACTGGATGCTGCCAGAACATTACAGTCATTATGTCTGGAAAGCCTGGCCAATGAACTGTATGCCAAATTCTGGCTGGCACGCGGCAATCAGAAGATTGCTGCACTGTTAATGACTGAAGCCGGTTACCTGTATTACCGCTGGGGATCCACCGGGAAACAGTCTCAACTCAAACAGAGTTTTGCCAGTTTGCTGAGTCAGTCGCATACTGAGCAGTCTAGTGTGCTGGCCACAACAGAGGACACGCTGACTCAATCAACCACCGGCTCCAGTACCGCTTACCATGATTCATCTCTGGATATGACCACTCTGGTCAAAGCCTCACAGACATTATCCGGTGAAATTGTGCTGGATAATCTTTTACAGAAATTAATGCATTTTCTGATAGAAAACGCTGGCGCTGAAAAAGGCATGATCATTCTCAACGAGGAGGATGAACTTGTCATTGTTGCTCAGACAGATTTGGGAAAATCCAAAACCCAGCAATTAAATCTGGATAAAATTCCACTCGACAAGAGTACAACATTGTCAAAGGCCATCGCCCGCTATGTCGCCAGAACCAAGGAAGTGCTGGTACTGGAACATGCCTCTGCCGATCAACGTTTTGCTGACGATGGTTATCTCGGCAAACATGACATCAAATCTGTGTTGTGCATGCCGTTGCTCAGCAAAGGCCACCTTACCGGTTTATTGTATCTGGAGAATAATCTGGCCAACAGCTCGTTTACACCCGACCGCGTAGAAACTCTCAGTATCCTCTCATCGGAAATTGTCATCTCACTGGAAAACGCACGCTTGTACCGTAACCTGGAAAATTACAACCAGACGCTTGAGGAAAAGGTAAAGGATCGTACCCGAATTCTGCAATCGGTGAATCAGGACTTGCACCACAAAAACCAGGAAGTCCGTCAGTCGCATCAAATTATAGAAGACATTAACAATAATCTGACTAAAAGTATCAATTATGCCAAGCGCATACAACAAGCCACCCTGCCCCGTGAACAACTCATCGCTGAAAATTTGCCTGACTATTTTATTATTTACAAACCCAAACAGATCGTGTCCGGGGATTTTTACTGGTTTAATGCAATTGAGGAGCAATTGTTTCTTGTCGTAGCCGACTGCACAGGGCACGGTGTTCCCGGCGCTTTTTTATCGCTGATAGGGAGTATGCTGTTAAATCATATCATTCTGGAATCAAAACAATTCAACCCGTCTGCAATACTGGCTCAATTACACCAGCAAGTCAGACAAACATTGAAACAGGAAAATAAAAAACGCCATGCCAACGAAGGAATGGATGTCGGGTTATGCAGAATTGATACAAAACAGCAAACAATTTTTTTTGCAGGAGCCAAGCGCCCACTTTACTTTTATCAACACAACGACAAAAAGCTGATCCGGTATACAGGAGACAGAAAATCGATTGGTGGACGGCAAAAAGAGCAATCCAGACAATTCAGCACTCACGAAATCAGCTTTTCATCAGGAGATATGTTGTATCTATGCAGTGATGGTTTTGCTGATCAAAACAATGCTGGCGGAAAAAAGTTCGGTTCCGCTCAGTTTGAGCACATGCTGGAGCAATTTGCAGAAAACGCACCTGAAATTCAGGAACAAAACATCAATGATACACTTAACAATTTTCAGGGAGAGGAACCTCAACGTGACGATATCAGCTTGATTGGCATCAAATTATAAGGTTTTACAAATAACAAGATTACTTTACATGGCGTAACGACATCAACTCAGGGCTGTTAGAGAGTAATCAGTTGCTCTATGAACAATCTGCCATTAACTCAGGATAATCCATGAAAAAATTTGATTTACTTGAATTTCGCAAACAAATCGTTGATCACAATATCATTCTTTGTTTCGAAGGAAAAATGTCTCAAGGTGTGCTGGTCTCCCTGGTTGACACATTAAAAGAAAAGCTAAAAGACAGTGATAAAGATCCTAAACAACGAATGACCCGCAAGGTATTCTCGATTTTTGTGGAAATGGCGCAGAATATTCAGTTTCATTCCGGAGAAAGCGTCATGATCGACGACAGGGAAACTGGGGTTGGTATCATCTTAATCCGGGAAGACAAAGACAATTATGTGCTAACATCTGGCAACAAAGTTGCTGCTGATAATAGCGATCAATTATCAGACTACTGTAATGAATTGAATTCTCTCGATCCGGATCAATTAAAAAAAATGTATAAAGACCGTCTACGATCAAAACGCCCGGAAAACTCCAAAGGTGCAGGCATAGGCTTAATTGAAATCAGCAGGAAATCCGGTGCCAAACTGGATTATTCCGTTCAACGTATCGACGATGACGCCCAATTCTTTTCTTTAACGATCACTCTTCCCAAGGTCGACTAAATGAATGATTTAATGATTAGTGCGGGAAAAGATACATTAGGCGTTTCCTGCGATTACAGTACTGGCCTGATTGAAATGGAGGGCATTTCCTACCCGGAAGATGCCGCAGAGTTCTTTAATCCGGTTTTTGAATGGATTGATAGCTATATTGAGCATGTCAAAGGGCCGATTGAAATGAATCTGCGTATCAGTTACCTGAATACAAGCTCTACCAAGTGTTTATTTGATGTCATTGACAGAATTGAAGAATATTATAAGCAAAACAACAGTGTACAGGTGAACTGGTATCACGAGGAGGACGATGAGGACATCAGGGAAATCGGTCTTGAATTCAAGGATGATATGGATCTTCCATTTGAAGTCATATCCTATTGATAGAACATGACCGAAGAAGAAATAGATAAAATCATGAAAAAGATTTTCAAGCGCGAATTCGCGAACCTGGATAAATTCAAGTCATTTATAGAAAACAATCAAATCGAAGATATCGATCTTGACGGAAACTTCGCAGAATTACTTGATGCTTACAGCATATTACTCCAGGAAGCAGTCAAAATAACCAAAATCAGTGACATTAACCAAAAGAAATTGTTTGGCGCCAACGAAGAGCTGGAAAAACAAAAAAAACTATTGTATCTGGCCTCGATTGTTGATCCTTTACTGGGAATCTACAACAGAACGTATGTAATACAGGTTCTGGCCAATGAATTTGCCAAATGCAAACGTTATAATCAGGTTTTCAGTTGTATTCTGATCGACATCGACGACTTTAAGCAAGCCAATGATAACTACGGACATCAGGTTGGTGACCAGATTCTGATACGGGTTGCCAATGTCATCAAAAAGGAGTTGCGCGAAGTTGACAGTTTTGGACGTTACGGCGGTGAAGAATTCATTATCGTGTTGCCCAGTACCTCGGCGTACCAGTCTAGCCACGTTGCAGAAAAATTACGTCAAAAAATCGAAAAAACCGATTATTCCGATCTGGGACAGGGCGTCAGAATTACCATCAGTCAGGGAATTTCCGATACCTCGCTCGGCCACCCAGACACTGAAGACGCCCTGCTTCATCATGTTGATACGGCCTTGTATCAGGCCAAACACACAGGAAAAAACCGTTCAGTTATTTATGATCCCAACCCTGGAGACCAGGCATTCAAGTTTAAAACATGACGGCTTGAATGTTGGCACTCAGCTCGATAATAAGAAGCTGTCTGGCAATGATTCCACATGGTGCTGACCCGCTGTTTAATAAACAACGGGTTAATGCCATACACCTGATTCATCTGGGCAAACGCGCTCGCGGCTCTACCAGCAACAGTTCCGACCTGGATTGAAAATCCGTGAGGCTGGTCATCAGCATGAATGTTTCAGGCAATTCATTGTGTCTGGCCAGATGCTCTGCACCTTTACCGCCCACCCAAACCTGAGTGGCAGAATTCGCAGCATAAACACTAATCTCCGTTATCTGCTCATAAATCCTGTCTGATGGCGGATTATTAACAAAACTCAGGACCATCACATCAGCCTCAATTTTTTGTGTGACCTTGATCAATTCATCATGGGGTAAATCAGGTCCTAAATAATAACTGCATAAATTATTACTGACTGCTATTAAATATGTCAGCAATATGCCAAATTCGTGACGTTCTCCACTCAATGTCGCAAAGCAAAAACACGGATGCCTGCCCAGAAATGGCCGGGAAGTATTGACCATACTCATGATCATTCGTTTTACCAGGGCGGCAAACATATGTTCCTGAGCGATTGTAATTTCTCCTTCGACCCATAAAGCGCCAACTGTTTCCAGAGATGGAAACAATACTTCCCTTGATAGTTGCAATGGGTCCATTGCGATCATGGCTCGTCTCAATAGCTCCTCACAAAAATCAAGTTCATAATTCACCAGCGCAGTCACGATTTGTTTGACATACAGATTATGACTCGAATCTGACACCTGTGCATTGGTGTTCAACAAGTCTTGTAATGACTCATTGTTCAAATCAGCAACTTGCCCTATCGCATGACCTTGCTGTGTGATTTTTGCCAGCAATGTCAATCGCTCGACATCATCCAGACTGTAAACACGTCGTCCTTTACTATCGCGATGAGGTTCTATTGCACTATATCGTCTTTCCCATGCTCTAACTGTTTCAGCAGTTAAACCAGTTATAGCAGTTGTTGCTTTCATCGAGTACATTGTTGTACACCTTTTGTATAGGTTTTTTATTTGACAAATATTATACACTGGTGTAAATTTTAATCCAAGCAGAGTTAATTTCAATCGTTAAACGACTGTTCATTTTCGAACGTCAAATAGAGAGGTTCTTCAGCAATGCAAGTAACCATAAAACCTAAAGTTCATGTAAGCGGAAAAAATAAACCTTCCTTAAAACTCGATCGCAATCAGCCAGGCGTTATTGAACAGGATGTTTTGAATGCATCCACAGGAGAACTCAATCCAGCAGCTCTCAAACGATCGCTCATACAACGGACTAAACCCAGGTCCATTAAAGAATCAAAATCTGCAGCAATTAAGTTAAATGGGGCTGATAGTGCTCAGAAAGATAATGAGACCCTAGATTCAGTTGCATTCAGTGAAATTGCCTGTCAACTTGAAACTGTCAGGCTCAGATTATTTCGTCTACTCATCAATAACGATTTAGGACGCTCTGAATTAGCAAAAGAATATCTTTTCTGCGTTGAACACGGAGAAAGCCCCTCAGAATTGTTCTGCCTGAATCGCAGTGAACTACGCACAACTAAAACAGACCACCAAACTAAAAATAAAACGGCCAAGCAGATTGAAACCAAAATCAGTGACATATTCCGATTGATTTTGAAAGCTGATCCTACCCGGATTGATGAAGCATTGTATGACCAGATACAGTTGCTCCATTCCATTCATTTCCTGCCGGTTTTTCTGCTGCAAGTGTCGCATCGTGTGAAAGACAGCTTTCGCAAGCATAAATCCAAATCTGTAGACCCGGCTTTTGTCAGGCAGTTAGGTATTGAAACCAGTCAGATTTCCAAATCCAGGGACGCCATGGTCAATAGCAATCTGGGACTTGTCAAATACATGTCACGGCAGTACAGAACCCAGAATATGAGTCCAGAGGATTTGTATCAGGAAGGGGTTATCGGTTTGATGAAAGCAGTTGATCGATTTGACCATGAGCGCGAATTCCGTTTTTCCACATATGCATCATACTGGGTCAGGCAAACCATTACCCGCTCTATGGGAAAACATGAAAAACTGATTCGCATCCCGATCAATCTTGCCCCAAAAGCACCAGCGGTTTTCCAGATGGCTGATGCCAAACTGCTGGAGAACAACCGTCTTCCCAGCGTTGAGGAATTATCAAAATTATGCAACATGACAGAGTACGAAGTATCGACCATTCTGTCATTTTACAGACCAACGATTTCACTCGATGTTGAATCAGATGACGATTCCAAATCAACCACAATGATGGATGTTATCGAACAAGATCAGTTTCCATCGGCTATCAATGCAATTGCCGAATCCACGTTAAAAGATAGATTAAGTGATGCGTTGAACTCATTGCCGGAAAAGGAAGCTTGTGTGATTCGTTGTCGGTACGGACTGGAAAATCAGAATGAAATGACCTTGCAAGACATCGCCAATACCTTGCAGGTCACACGAGAACGGGTCAGACAGATTCAAAACAGCGGTTTGAAAAAACTGAATTTGAAATTCGGAGACCAGCTCAATGCATTTCTTGATGATGATTGATCAATCATCATATGGAGCGATCTGACAATCTGGATTCAGCATAGCTATACATAACCTGTACAACGCGTTCAGAGGCAAATTGATAACCCGTGAATAAGTAAAAAAACTGGTCTGACACAGAATTGACCAGACAAGGACAAAAATAATGAAAATAGCGATTGTTGGCACTGGCATATCCGGCCTGGCCAGCGCTTATTTGCTCAACCCGGACCACCAGATCACTGTATACGAAATAAACGACTATATCGGTGGACACAGCCGCACTGTCGATGTCAGCACTGCTTCCGGCATCACTCCGGTCGATACCGGGTTCATCGTATTCAACTACCGAAATTATCCACTGTTGACAGGTTTATTCAATCACCTGGGAGTTGCAGTGGAAAAGTCGGACATGTCATTTGGAGTCAGTATACATAACGGATGGTTTGAATACTCCACTCAAACTCTTTCCACTCTGTTTGCTCAAAAACAAAATTTAGTCCGCTGGTCATTCTGGAAAATGGTCATGGATATATTACGATTTAATCGTCACTCCAGTCGCTATTTACACGCAGAGAGTTCTGTCACCCTGGGGGAATGCCTGGACCAGCTGAAAGTGAGTGAGTGGTTCAAACAGTACTACATACTGGCTATGGGAGGTGCAATCTGGAGTTGTCCACTGGAAACCATGTTGGCTTTTCCGGCCAGCAGTTTTTTACGATTCTTTGATAACCACGGTCTGTTAACTGTGAATGACCAGCCGCAATGGTATACCGTTAGCGGCGGCAGCCGGGAATACATCAAAAAACTCACGGCTTCATTTAAACACAACATCAGAATCAATTGTGGAGTGAGTCAGGTTGACCGCCATAACCAGTCTGTAACTGTCCTGGATACCAACGGCCAATCTGAGCAATTTGACCACATTGTATTTTCCTCTCATGCCGATCAAACTCTGGCAATGCTGGACAATCCAGATCAACATGAGCAAGCTGTTTTAAGTGCATTTCAGTATCAAAATAACACCGCGATATTACATAGCGACGAGAGCTTTATGCCCCAACAAAAAAAATGTTGGGCCAGCTGGGTTTATCTGAATGACCAGAAGCAAGACAAACGCGGCTCAATTTCACTGAGTTACTGGATGAACAATCTGCAAAACCTGAATCCTGACCCGGTATTGATAGTAACACTCAATCCATCAGGGCAACATGTCCCTGATCCGGCTAAAATTCACGATCAATTCGATTTTGAACACCCCATATTCAACCAATCCGCAATTGATGCCCAGCAGCGCATTAATTCTATCCAGGGGCAAAACAACTGCTGGTATTGTGGTGCTTATCAGCGCAATGGTTTTCACGAGGATGGATTACACAGCGCAGTGGAAGTTGCCAAAAAAATGGGGGCGCACATTCCATGGCAATGAAACCACAGCTATTATTTGGCAAGGTATTTCACGCTCGCCTGATTCCGGTCAACAATGCATTCAGCTACGGCATCTATTACCTGGTATTACCGCTTAGCCAAATCCATACATTGAAAACAAATTTCTGGTTCAAGATTAACCGCTGGGGATTGATGTCATTTTACTTTCGAGATCATATACCCGAGCAATCCGATAACCTGGAGCAATGGAAAAATCACATTCTGAACCAGTTCGGCATTACTCAAGCAGATGGCGAAACTTTACTGGTCACTATGCCAAGAATTTTCGGTTATACCTTCAATCCTGTCAGTTTCTGGATATGTCTGGACCGCGATCAACAGATAAGAGCTGTCATTTGCTCAGTCAACAATACATATGGGGAAAAGCATGACTACGTTTGCTGCCACTCCGATCAACGAGTGATTACACCATCGGATCGTTTGATTGCCCACAAAATATTTCACGTCTCTCCATTTATCCAGCGCGAAGGAACTTATCAGTTCAGATTTCATGTCACACCGAAAACCCTGGATATTGCCATTAATTTTCACAACACAAACGGTGACTGCCTGTTAACTACGTCTCTGGCTGGCCATCTGCAACAATTAACCGGGAACAATCTTGGCTTTGCATTTATACGTTACCCGCTAGTCACATTTATGGTTATTTTCAGAATCCACTGGCAGGCATTCAAACTTTTTTTAAAAAAAATCAGGTTTATCGATAAACCCAAGCAACATGTAGACACAGTCACCAGGTCGTATCAATAAATCGCCCAGTGATACCACACTATTTAACAATGAGGTCTGAGTCATGTTTGAAACAACAATAAAAACCAAATTTTTCAAAATTCTCGATAACATCGAATATGGCGAATTATGTGTGATTTGTCCGGATAATCAGCGCTATGTTTTTCAAGGCAGTCAACAAGGCGAATCTGCTGAATTGAAATTATTCAGTTGGAAAGTTGCTGCAAACGTTGCTATACGGGGTGATATCGGCTTTGCTGAAGATTATCGCGATCAGCTCTGGGATACTCCGGATCTAACAGCGTTACTGACTTTTGCGCTGGAGAATGACGACGCATTGTCTCAATTTGTAGATGGCAGCAGGTTATCGCAAATTTTTTCAAGCCTGCAATACCTTGTGAATCAAAATACAATTCGGGGCAGTAAAAAAAACATCCACAAACATTATGATATCGGCAATGACTTTTACACACTATGGCTGGATAAAAGTATGACCTACTCTTCCGCCATATTCGAGAACCCCGACCAGTCTTTACTTGACGCACAACATGTTAAATATGACCGAATTCTTGACCAGCTTGAAACTAAATCTGGCAATTTACTGGAAATTGGCTGTGGTTGGGGTGGCTTTGCTGAACGCGCACTGAATCAGGGAGACTACTCGATAAAAGGTATTACCTTATCAGAACAACAACATCACTACGCAACAAAAAGACTCAGTGACAAAAAGTCCAATGCCAACATCTCGATACAAGACTATCGACAGGAAGACGGTCAATACGACAATATCGTCTCAATTGAAATGTTCGAAGCTGTTGGCGAACGATACTGGCCTGAATATTTTAAAAAACTTTCCAGTCTGTTAAGTCAATCAGGTAAAGCAATGCTGCAAACAATTGTTATTCATGAACGCTGTTTCGAACAATACCGACGGGGCGCCGATATGATCCGGACATTTATTTTCCCGGGAGGTATGTTACCCAGTCCGACTCGTTTTGAACAGGAAGCATCAAACGCTGGCCTGAAAGTGAATAACAAACATTTTTTTGGCCATGATTATGCGTTGACTCTGACACACTGGTTGAATAATTTTGATTCCAAAACATGGGAACTCATTTCAATGGGATTCGACCAAAAATTTATCCGCATATGGCGATTCTATTTTGCTGCCTGTATCGCCAGTTTCATGGTCAACCGGACAAGCGTGATGCAAGTTCAGCTATCCCATGCATGATCTGAATTGAATTCTATACTGATAACTTTAATTGGATGCTGTCTGAAAAATTGTACCCATGAAAAAATTCTCTGAGTATTGAAGAATGTTTCAGAAGCTATGTTTTTATCCAGTCAGATGCTTAAATTCCTCTTTGTTGAGGAGGTGTATATGAGGAAATCCCTGTTATTACTATTTGCAAGTTTGACATTTTCCCTGTCTGCGTTCAGTGATACTCCACCATCTGCGTTGTATTACAGTGTCCCCAATATCAGCCCGGTAGGTTCCGGACGCTATTCAGTGTTCCTGTGGGATGTTTACGATGCAACACTTTACGCTTCAAACGGAATATGGCATGCAGGCAAACCGTTTGCATTGTCACTGACCTATCTGCGCGACATCAAAGGCAAACAAATTGCCAAAGCGTCCATTGACCGCATACAACGTCAAGGTGTTACCAATCAACAACAACTGAAAAGCTGGTCCAAGCAGATGACTGATTTATTTCCCGATGTCACCGAAGGTTCCAGCATCACCGGATATGTCAATGAAAACCGGGAATCAGTATTCTTTTTTGGTGAACAGGAAATTGGTCGTATTCGTGACCCCAGGTTCAGCAAATACTTTTTTAATATCTGGCTGGGTATGGACACTGAAGCACCAGAATTAAGGGCTCAGCTACTGGGCTTATAACCATGCAGATAGCTCAACCAATCAGCACATTGAGTCTCATTCGTTACGGGATTCTGGCATTGCCATTATCGTTTGCCAGTATGCCGCTATACATTCATGCGACAGACTTCTATGCCACAGAATATCAGGTTTCACTGGTTACTTTGGGTATTGTCCTACTATTGTTAAGACTGGTTGATGCTGTTCAAGACCCCATCATCGGTGTCATCAGTGACAAATTTCAAGACAAGAAACTAACGCTAATCATTGCCAGTCTTTTTATTCTGTGT
>JAHZJL010000112.1 GCA_022600935.1 Gammaproteobacteria bacterium | reverse complement strand
ATTTCGTAACAACTCCTTAGCTACGAACAGAAATAACGTCAAATTCAACAACTGGGAAGGATTGTTGTTTGTCTACAAAGCGCATAGCGGGCTGCTTAACTGTTTCTGCAACGCCGAAGACTGACAAAAAGACAAGGCAGTTGTTGACGTTATTTCTTGTTCATTCCTTGGGTTGAGCTAATGATCAGTCTTTGAGTAATCTCGAGGATCTTTGACCTTTATGTCAGGTTTTTTATAGGTCTTAGATTCTCCTCCCCATAGCTGATAAGATGACCCATTTGCGGGACGACTATGACTCTGGTCGGAACTGGTTTGTTCCTGACCAGAATGACTGGCGTTATTGGCAGAGGTAGCACTATCACCGGTTGTCATTGCAAATACTTGTGTGCTGCAGATTACAGCGGCAGTTAACACACTATAAATAAGTTTCTTCATTATTTCACCTGCGTCTGGTTGAAGTTTAAATTTGCACTATCCAAGTCAGTGATGCAGCGATCCAGCCCCGAGGAATAAAAGCACAGACGCTCATTTTTTTCAGATCAATTGTTTCTATGATTGTCTTCCAATACTTGTGACAGAATGAAAAGTTCATGCTTGATTATAGTCATCATCTAAAATCTTTTTTGTGACCATCCCGCATCTTCAACATATCAATTAAACGTGCTTAATAATCTTGCCCGCATGTTAATAATATCGATAGGCAAAACACTCACTATGATAAACCTTGCGGTAGAACAGTCTCTAACTATACACTTAGCCCAATTCAGCACACACGGCTTAATCAAATTATGACGCTTCTCACATGACAGAAAAAATCAAACCATCATTCTACGAAAACATTGCCTTATTTCCCTTGTTCACAATTGTTTCAGCCTATCTGGCAACGCTGTTTTGGGGAAATTATATCCCGGCTTTTTTGACCGATCAGTGGGTTCTATATAGCGGAATTGGTTTATTGGTTATCTCCGTATTATTACAACTGATGGCAAAACTGCATCTGGTTTATGTTATCGATGTATTCCTGGTCGGATGCCTGTTTATCTGGGTCGTGTACTGGCAGAAAGAATACACCTTTCAAGCGCCAGTCTTTGAATCTTTTTCACTCTATTTTGTATTGATCAACCTGTTATTTGGCAAATTTGCAAGAAACGAAGTCTTTGCTGAAGACCAGCACGTATTATTGGATTTTCTTAACCAGCGAGTTCTGTTAAACCCAATATTACTCGCCATCTGCGTTTTGGTTGGTTTATATGCTCAAACCTGGTACATGCTTTTCCCCATCTTCACCAGCATGTTAATGATCAGTATTTTATTAGTGATCTGGACCGAGAAAATTGCCAATTCTTCTAACAACCACTAACACACGCGTGTTTTTACCTCTCGTTCCTTACTGTTTTAGCGGGTTTTGGTTGATCCCTGCTTATTATTGCTAATAACTCAAGCGAACATAATCAGTTCCAATGGACTCTTTTAGTTGCGCAAGTAGCTGATCGCTGGGAACGACCTTCCAGGCTTCGCCGAGTGCCAGGCGGCCTCGGGTGTGGGTGTTTTGATAATCAACCAGAATGGGGCAGTTACCACCTCGGTGGGGCGTGATGATGGCTGAGAGTTGATTGACAAAGTCTGTTTGATCCGGGTTAACCGATTGTTTTGTCCACTCAATCACCAGTTGCTTGACGAATGCTGCGCGGGCTTGTTCGATTGTGTAGATTTTATCGACGTTTAATCTGCTTTGCCCGCTGTAGTCATCAAACCCCATTGTGCCTTCGACGACAATAATCGTATCTTTGACCAGTAACTCTGAATATTGCTCGTAAACCTTGGAAAATACGGCAATTTCAATTCTGGCACTGTTATCGTCCAGAATCAGATTGCAAAATTGAGCGCCACGCTTGGTTTGGCGTATGCGTTGTTCCATAATTAATCCGGCAATTCGAAAAGACCGGCTTTCTCTGGGTTGGGTTGGCAGTTCAAGATCGTTGATTTTACTACTGATGTATTGGTTGAGCTCGGACTGATACTGATCAATCGGGTGGCCGCTTAAGTAAAGCCCCAAAGTAGACTTTTCTCTGTTCAAGCGCTCATCCTCAGTCCATTCCTGGACAACAATTTGGGTTTGCGGTTGTGGTTGTTCGACTTCTTCAAAACCGAACATATCACTCTGGCCGCTATTGCGCATTGCGCCTTGCTGTTCAGCGGCTTTTAAGGCCATTTCCAGGGTAGCCATCATCTGTGCCCGGTTGCAATCAAGGCTGTCAAAGGCGCCAGCATCAATCAACGCTTCCAGAACGCGGCGATTGAATTTTCTTGAATCCAATCGATTACACAAATCAAACAAACTGGCGTACACGCCATTTTGCTGTCGTTCTTCAATCAGCGATTCAATTGCAGCCTGGCCAACGCCTTTGATAGCACCGAGTCCATACAAAATCGATTGCTTGGTGACTGCCTTGAAGGTTAACTCAGAGTGATTAATATCAGGAGCTTGCACGTGTAACTGCATTTGCCGACATTCATCAATCAGAATGACAATTTTATCTGTGTTATCCATATCAGCAGATAACACCGCTGCCATAAACTCTGAAGGATAATGGGTTTTAAGCCAGGCAGTTTGATATGAAACCAGCGCATAAGCTGCTGAATGGGATTTGTTAAACCCATAACCAGCAAATTTTTCCATTAAGTCAAAAATATAGTTGGATATTTTTTCCTCAATGCCTTGTTGTTTGGCACCTGTGACAAATAACTCTCTTTGGTGGGCCATTTCCTGAGCTTTTTTCTTACCCATGGCTCGTCTTAGCAAATCAGCGCCGCCGAGCGTATATCCAGCAAGCTCGCGGGCAATTTGCATCACTTGTTCCTGGTACAAAATAACGCCATTGGTTGGCTGAAGTATTTTTTCTAAAGCAGGATGCGCATAATCCGCTTTTTGTTTGCCATGTTTGACATTAATATAGTCATCAACCATGCCTGATTGCAAAGGCCCGGGACGAAATAAAGCAACCAGTGCAATGATGTCTTCAAAACTGTCCGGTTGCAGTCGCCGCACCAAATCTTTCATTCCACGTGACTCCAGCTGAAAGATCGCTGTGGTGGCACAACTTTGTAACAAGGTATAGGTTTTAGGGTCGTCACGTGGAATATCCTCGATTTCCAGGGCAACTTTATTTTGTTGCTTACGCCCTTCATTGATGGCTATTAATGCCCAATCAATGATGGTCAAGGTGCGCAACCCTAAAAAGTCAAACTTAACTAATCCGACCGCTTCAACATCATCCTTATCAAACTGAGTGACCAAACTACCGCCGCCAGGTTCGCAATACAATGGCGCAAAATCTGTTAGTTTGGATGGGGCAATGACAACGCCACCGGCATGCTTGCCAGCATTGCGGGCAACCCCCTCCAGAGAGCGGGCAAGATCGATGAGGATTTGAATATCGTCTTCTGTCTGGTAGAGTTCTTTCAGCTCTGGACTTTGCTCCAGGGCTTTTTCCAGGGTCATACCAATTTCAAACGGAATCAGCTTGGCGATTCTATCGACAAACCCGTAACCCATTCCTAATACACGACCGACATCACGTACCACTGCTTTAGCAGCCATCGTGCCGTATGTGATAATTTGCGAAACCTTGTCTCTACCCCAACGTTCTGCGACATAGTCAATCACCTGATCACGTTTATCCATACAGAAATCGATATCAAAATCGGGCATGGAAACACGTTCCGGGTTTAGAAAGCGCTCGAATAATAAATCAAATTCAAGTGGATCAAGATCTGTTATTTTCAGTGCATAAGCGACCAGAGAACCAGCACCCGAACCACGTCCCGGCCCTACTGGAATATCATTTTCACGCGCCCAGTGGATAAAGTCGGCAACAATCAGAAAATAGCCTGGGAATTGCATTTGTACAATCACATCGATTTCCAGTTGCAGTCTGGCTTGATATTCGGCGATCTGATCATCTGTTAACACTGTCTGCTGCATGATTTTTTCTAAACGTGCTTGCAGACCTTGTTGGGATTGCCGGGTAAAGTATTGTTCAGTGGTCAAGCCTTCAGGTACCGGAAATTCCGGTAAATAAACCTCCCCAAGCGTCAACGATAAATTACAACGTTTAGCAATCTCAACGCTGTTTTGTAATGCTTCAGGAAGGTCTTTGAATAATTCCAGCATCTCATCCTGCGAACGTAAATACTGAGCTTCTGTGTATTGACGGGGACGAGCAGCGTCTTCGAGTAAATTACCCT